>JAICGT010000208.1 GCA_025922995.1 Fimbriimonadales bacterium | reverse complement strand
GACATCTCGCAAGCCGCCGGCTTTGATGCCCGACACCGCTTGGCCGCTTTTCACGTTCTGGCTGACCGCGGCGCGCTTGAAGCCCATGCGAGCGGCTTCCGCAAGACGCCTCTGCGAGTCGCCGACGCTGCGAATTTCCCCAGTCAGACCAATCTCACCGAACGCGACGAGGTCGGCGGGCACCGCCACGTCTTTAAGGCTGCTTGCGACCGCGAGGAATAGCGCGAGGTCTGCGCCAGGCTCGCGAATCTGCACGCCGCCGACGACGTTGATAAACACGTCATAGGAGCCGAGCCGAAAGCCGCAACGCTTTTCCATGACCCCCAACACCAACATCGCGCGGTTGAAGTCCAGTCCGCTTACCGTGCGGCGCGGGTTGTTCGTGTAGTTGGGCGCGACCAGCGCCTGCACTTCAAGCAACAGCGCGCGGGAGCCCTCGATGGCGGCGAACACGGCCGAGCCGGGCGCGTCGGTTTGGCGCTCCGCGAGCAGGGCTTGGGAAGGGTTCTCGACTTCGGTTAGCCCTTTCTCGCCCATGCTGAATACGGAAATCTCGTTGACGGATCCAAACCGGTTCTTCGCGGCCCGCAGGGTGCGCAAAGCGCCGAAGCCGTCGCCTTCGAAAGTTACGACGGTGTCGACCAGGTGCTCCAATACTTTCGGCCCTGCAATCGAGCCCTCCTTGGTGACGTGACCGACCAGCACGAGCACGGTGTCGCTTCCCTTGACCGCGGCTTGCAGGGCGGCCGCACAACCGCGAACCTGCGACACCGATCCTGCGGCGCTATCGATCGTCTGGCTGGACAATGTCTGAATGCTGTCGACAATGACAATGTCCGGCGCGCTGGAAGTCATTGCCTGGATGCACTCTTCCAGGCTCGTCGTGCCGCCGACCAAGAAGCCGGCGCCAAGGGCGCCGATACGCGCGGCGCGAAGTTTCACCTGTCTAGGCGACTCCTCGCCCGATAGGTAAAGAGCCGTCCCGCCGGCGGCTGCTATTCGTCCGGCGACTTCGGTCAGCAGGGTGCTCTTGCCTATCCCGGGCTCCCCGCCGATCAACACCAGCGACCCTGGAACCAAGCCGCCGCCGAGGACGCGGTCGAATCCCGGCACGCCTGTTGTCTGCCGATCGACTTCCATCGAGTCGACTTCGTTTATGGAAACCACCGAGACATCCGTAGCCTGCGTTGCCACGGAGCGGATCAGCGTCTCTTCTTGAACCGTTCCCCAAGCGCCGCAGTCGCCGCATTGGCCGAGCCACTTGGGGCTTTGCGCCCCGCATGCGGTGCAGGCGTAGATGGTTTTGAGTTTCGCCATGAACGCCTCATTGTAGCGTCACAAAACAAACGACGCCCGACGGTGAACCGTCAGGCGTCGTATCAAGCTTCCGCTAACCGACTACTTGCGTCGTCGTGCGAGAGCAAGGCCGGCTAGGCCGATGCCGATGGCGATGAACGTTCCGGGCTCAGGAACGACCGTGCCATTGATTGTGAAGACCGCGTCCGCCGGGTCGAAGCCCTGGCTGCTAACCGTGACGGGATTGCCGCCGGGGATCAATCCCGCGCCGGGGTTGTGCCAAATTGCTTCGCCGCCGGTCACGACTTCCGTCGCGCCCCAGTTCCACTGGCCAGTCTGGTTGAAGTCGCTCACAACCCAAGCCGATAGGAACCAACTTCCCGGAGCGAGAATCCCGCTGCCGATGTTGAAGTTCAAGCGGTTGTTGGCCAGCTCGAACGTCGAAGCCTGCGTGGTCATAAAGTCCAAGCCGATGGTTCCCGGACTGGTGAAGTTGGCGTTCTGCGTGATCCGAACGTGATACTCGGTGTACCCGCCAAGAGGCGGGGGCGGAGCTATCTGGAAGTACGCATAGATGCTCGAGATGTCCCAAGCCTGAGCGTTTGTGAAGTCATCGAACAGGTAGGTCGAGTTGGCGGCCTGGCCTGCGCCGGTGAACTCGTGAGACAGGTAGCCGTCCTGAAACGTGCCGTACGGTTGCTCTTTCAAGACGCCGCCGGCAAAGGCGCTAACTGAGGCAACGGCGAGAGCCGCAATCAAAAGTTTTTTCATAGTATGTGATCTCCTCCTCGCGAAGATTTCAAAAGTATTCTACTCCAAGGAAACGCCTGTCGGCTCCGCACGAGCAAAACCATCGGACGATTTCCGTAACTGACCATAATAATGTACCAAACCAGGCGGCAATTGATACGCCTCGGAAGCTCGAAAAGCCGAAAATCAGGCGTTGCCTATGAGATTATCGCTTCGAAGCCCTTCGGCCGAACCTCAGCGCGTCGATCACGGTGTGCAGCACGAGCACGAATCTGTCGAACTTCATCAGCCGAAGGATCTTGCCGACCTTCGAGCCCTCTTTCGAGACGACGCGAACTTTGACTCCTGCCGGCTCGAGGGTCGTCGATACTTGCTCGAGCCATCTGAGGCCCTCGCTGTCGATCGTGTCTGCTTGAGACAGGTCGAGGATCGCAACGCGAGTCCTCTTCTCAGCAGCCTGTTCTGCGAGCTCCTTCGGGGAAGGGACTCCGGAACCAACTTCGCCTGTAACTTCGATAATCATTGCTCGGCCTGAAGACCGTGTTGTAACGCTTGCCTTATTGGTTTGGACCATTGATGTGTAAAGCGGACATCTTTGTCGCGCCTGACCCCGGGTTGCCCCGGCTTCACTCTAATGACGGGATGAACAGGTTCAAGGGTTTGCCCCAAATGGATGATTTTCTAATTTGGTTCGACCAAGGCAGATGTCGCCGCCATGTCAAAATGCCGTGAGACCACATGGCAGGACACAGCAAATGGGCAAACATCCGCATCCGCAAAGGCAAGCAGGACGCCGCGCGGGGCAACAGCTTTACCAAGCTGTCTCGCGAGATCATCGTCGCCGCTAAGCTCGGCGGTGGAGATCCGGAGGGCAATGCACGTCTGCGCGCCGCCATCCTAAAGGCCAAAGCCGGACGCATGCCGAACGACACGATCCAGCGAGCGATCGACAAAGCCGTCGGCGGGGGCGAGGGCTCCAACCTGGAAGAAGTGACCTACGAGGGCTACGGCCCCGGCGGCGTGGCTGTCATGGTCAAGTGCCTGACCGACAACAAAAACCGGACCGTACCGGAACTGCGGCACGCCTTCGGTAAGGAAGGCGGCAACCTCGCCGAGAACGGCTCGGTGGCTTGGCAGTTCAAGCAGCAGGGCCAGATTTTTATCGAGGCGGACGGTGTCTCCGAAGACGAGCTGACACTCGCTGCGCTGGAGGCGGGCGCCGAGGATGTCGAGCCGGAAGAAGACGGCATCGTTGTCGTGACACCTGTCGAGGCATTCCATGCAGTGCAAGCCGAGATCGAGAAGCTCGGGGCGACGATACGGGACGCCGACCTCGCCATGAACCCGACGAACAAGGTCGCCGTCGGCAAGGAAGACGGCGAGCGCCTATTGCGCCTGCTCGACCGCTTGGACGAATTGGACGACGTGCAGACAACTTACGTCAACGCCGATTTGCCGGACGACCTTGAGTAAGTCTCGACTGCCGTTTGCGACGCTGG
>JAICGT010000207.1 GCA_025922995.1 Fimbriimonadales bacterium | reverse complement strand
GGCTTCGCCCTCAAAACGGGCTCCGAGCCCTTGCGCCGTAGCTGAGAAAAGGCGATGCCCGATAGCGACGCGCCGGCCGCGTAACCCGGCAGCTTCGCTCGCTTGAGCGCTTCGTTGTCGCTCCGCGCAAGCATCGCGCACGCGCTTTGGTGCTGCGTCTGCAAGAACGCCAGGCTCCCGCTCACCCGGGCACAGCCTTCCTGAAACCGGCGGAAGTCGACTTCAGCGAACCCCTTGCCGCCGTACTCCGCGGGCACTCTCAGCCCCAAGAGCCCGGCAGCCGCCATCGCATCCACTGCGGCACGCAAAGCGGCCACGTCGCGGTCGATACGTTGTGCATTCGGCTTGATTTCGGCCTCCAAGAATGCAAACGTTCTGCCGACCTGATCCGTAGGCTCTTGTGGTGTCTGCGGTATGCTCACTAGGCTATTCTACGCGGCGCGTGGAATCCCGCTCAAATCAAGGGCAGCAGGAGTCGATGACCTGAAAGAGAACAGCCCCCTTCGGTATGTGACAGCACTGCTCGGCATTGCGGCAATAGCGCTTTCTGGCGCAGGTTGCCTGAGCCGCGCCGGCGGTGAGCCCTACAAAAGCGAGCCGGTTCTAACCAAGCAAGCTCTCGCCTCGTTGGTGGCGCACTCGCTCGGCTCCGCAGGCGTACCCGAGCCTCCGCTCGCTCGCGACGCCACTCGAGCCATGCGCAAGGAGTACCTTGCCTCCGCCGAAGACGCGCTGTTGCAACTCGCCAAGCTACCCAAGGCGCCGACGGACAGGCCCTCGGCTTCCAGCCGGCTTCTCTTGGAAGACCAGAGTGCGCAGTTGCTCGAGATTTCAAAGTTGCTCGCCGTCGAACTCGCGGATGCGATCGACCGTGTCGATCCGCAGCGAGCGGATGACACCTTGCGTCTGGCAATCGCCTATGCCGACTCAGTCGCAACGAGGTCTGTGCCCGACTGGACCGCCTCAGGCGCCGTGGCCGACACGCTAGCCCTTGGGATCAAATCCGTTGCCGATCAACTCGACGAAGAAGTCGTCGAGCGCCTAACTCGGGTCCTCGCGGACCTCGAAACTAGGCCGCCTGCGCCCGAATTGGTACTCGCCTCCGATTCCCGACGCATCCTTCGATGGTTCGATTCCGTCAAAGCCAACCCCGATCCGGTCCCGGTCGAGAGCGTTCCGCTCATCGCCGGCGTCGATCCCGAAGCGCGTTCACGGCCATCGGACGAGTACATGGAGACGGTCAAGAAACTGGCCCCGTTAGGCAGGGTGCCGCACGAAGCGATGGTCGTCGAGTGCGGCATGGCGTCTCAATTGGCGGCTGCCTATTTGGTCGACCCACGCGGGCCGCTGCCCGCAATCGATGGATCGCGCCATCCGATCGCTGCATTCATCTTTTCGATCCTGACGCCAACCGTTTCGGCAGCCGCGGATTTGGTCGAGCTTAGGCAAGAAAACCTGCGCCTGGTGGCGCTGACCCTCAAGATCGCCATTTCAGAGCAGCCCGTCGACATGGCTTCATTCGGGGAATCCGCCCTTAGCCCGGTCTCCGGGCTGAAGTTCGAGTACGTGCCAACTGAACTGAGTTTCGACCTTGTCCGCCCCCGCGCTAAGGTTGGCGACAAGCTTTGATCGCCTATATTTCGGGCACCGTAATCGAGTTGGACGATGGCAGCGCAGTCGTCGTTGCTGCCGATGTCGGTTACCGCATCGCTGCGACGCATCGCACGCTTTCAGGCTTGGCCGTGGGCGGCAAAGCGACGCTTTCGCTAAAGCAGATCGTTCGCGAGAACGAGATTGCGCTCTATGGCTTCGACGGCCCGGCCGAACGTCGACTGTTCGAACTGTTGATTACGGCGAGCGGCTTAGGGCCGAAGCTCGCGCTGTCGTTGCTCGACGCCGTTGGCGCGGACGCGGTTGTCGAGTCAATCCTGGCGGGAGACTCGAAATCGTTAACCAGGGCTGCTGGAATCGGCCAAAAGCTCGCGCAGAAAATCTGCCTCGAGCTTGTCGACAAGATTCGAGAAGAAGCGCTTCTCGGCAAGGTTGCGACAGGCGGCAAGCGAACGGGCCTGGGCGACGTGATCGAAGCGTTGGTTTCGCTCGGTTTGCGTCGATCCGACGCTGAGAGGGCGGCGACGCTTGCCAAGGAGGAGGTCGGCGAAGCCGTCCCCCAGAAGCTGATTCCGATTGCTCTAAAATACGCATCGGGCAACACCAATGGATGACTTCGAGCGATTAGTCGATGCCGCGCCCCACGTCGAGGACGCGGACTTCGAGCCGGCGCTTCGGCCGCGGTCGCTGGACGAGTTTATCGGCCAGGATCGCATTTGCGATAACCTGCGCATTTTCATAATGGCGGCAAAAAAACGCAACGAGTCGTTGGACCACGTTTTGTTAAAGGGCCCGCCAGGGCTCGGAAAGACGACGCTCGGATTCATTATCGCGAATGAAATGGGAGCGAATATCCGAATTACCAGCGGCCCTGCAATCGAGAAGCAAGGAGACCTTGCGGCGATATTAACGAATATCGAAGAAAACGCGGTTTTGTTTATCGACGAAATTCATCGCCTTTCGCGGCCGGTCGAGGAAATCCTGTATCCGGCGATGGAGGACTTTCAGCTCGACATCGTAATCGGCAAAGGGCCGGGCGCGCACAGCATTCGGCTGGCGCTGCCGCGGTTTACGATCGTCGGAGCGACGACGCGCGCCGGATTGCTGACCGGGCCGTTGAGAGACCGTTTCGGAATTGTGCACGACTTCGAATTCTATGACGAGAGTTCGATCGACAAAATTCTGCGACGTTCAGCCGGAGTTTTCGGCCTCGATTTAACCGACGAGGGCGCCGCCGAGCTTGCAAAGCGGAGCCGTGGGACACCGCGCATCGCGAATCGGCTTTTGAGAAGGACTCGCGATTTTGCGCAGCACTTACAGAAAGACCGAATAGACCGCGAGGTGGTCGACTTCGCCCTGGATCGGCTCGAGATCGACGACCTTGGGCTGGATCGCGTCGACCGCGAAATCCTCGGTGCGATTATCCGAAAGTTCGGCGGCGGGCCGGTGGGATTGGAGACGCTGGCGGCGTCGATTTCCGAGGACCCGGGGACAATTGAAGAAGTATACGAGCCATATTTGATTCAGCGCGGCTATTTGCAGCGCACGCCGCGCGGCCGCGCGGCCACAGAGAATGCCTACAAACTTCTCGGTGAAAAGCACGGCCCTTCCGGGCTGTTTTGACCTTGTGCCGCTATTTATGTTCATGTCATTTTTTTGAGATTATTTACTCTCATTTTTTTGTAGGCTCATCTCGCTCATGCAAGTAATACTCGCACGAGATCGGCTGATTTACTCGGGGGAGATACCGGGTTTTTGTCAGTTTTCGGATGCGCAATGAGCAACTCCGTTTGGGTTTGGCGGGGTGTCCTCGCCGGTTTGTCCGTTCTACCTATAGTGTCACGAGAGGGCCAAAGGTAAACCAAGAATCTTGCGATGGGGTCGATTACCGAGTACCGATTACCGATTACCGATCACGGATTACCGAGGATCGATACGCGCCGGCATGGATGGGATGCACTTTCCCTAATGTTGTAGTG
>JAICGT010000206.1 GCA_025922995.1 Fimbriimonadales bacterium | reverse complement strand
CTACATAATGACGAGATCTGAGCGACCCAATGTCTAAGCGACGCCCCTTGCCACACGCTTTCGTACTCCTGATCTTCTGCGCGTTAGTTGGTGCGACCACCGGTCAGCAATCCGAGAAACCACTCGTCTTTCGCGACGTAGACGTGTTTGACGGCACGCGTCTGATTCGCGGCACGACCGTCCTCGTTCGCGATGGAATGGTGCGCGCCGTTGGTCAGGATATTGAGATTCCTTCAGGCGCCGAGGTTATCGATGGCAAGGGCAAAACTCTTCTTCCCGGCCTCGTCGACGCGCATGTGCATTTAGGTGTCACACAGGGAGAACAGTTCCTGCGCGACGCTTTGAACTTCGGCGTCACGACCGAGCTTGAAATGTGGGGCAGTGATGCCAGCCTGGCGCTAAGGAACAAAGTCGCCGCCGGCGTTAAAGACCTCGCCGATCTGAGAACCGCAGGCACTGGCATCACCGTTCCACGCGGCCACCCGACTCAAATGGGCGGACCGCCAGTTCCGACTCTTGGTCCAGGCGATGACGTGCAGGGATTTGTCGACGCGCGGATCGCCGAGGGCGGAGACTACATCAAGATCATCTACGAGCATGCGTTTCCTACTTTGACTAAGCAGCAACTCGAAGACGTCGTCGCCGCCGCTCACAGACGCAATAAACTTGTCGTGGTCCATGCAACAACGCAGCGCGATGCTCGCGACGCTATTGCCGCGGGAGCTGATGGCCTGGCCCATATCTTCGCCGACTCGACGATTGCGCCGGATTTCGCGAAATTTGCCGGCGAGAACAAGGTCTTCGTTATTCCGACGTTGAGTGTTCTTGAAGCAATAACTGAAACGCCGGCGAAACCCTGGTGGGAACAAACGAAACTGAGCCCGTTTATCTCGCCCGCGATGAGAAGCATGCTCGAGCGAAAGTTTCCGCCGGGCTTCGGTAAGAATATAAAACTTGCGAATGCGGAAGCCGCAGTGCTTGCGCTTCGACGCGCCGGCGTGTGCATACTGGCAGGAACAGATGCTCCCGCGCCGGGCCTGGCTCACGGTCTAAGTCTTCATCGTGAACTGGAATTACTAGTGCGTTCGGGCCTGTCGCCGGTCGAAGCGCTCGCAGCGGCAACCTCCGAAACAGCGCACGCTTTTGGCTTGCGCGATCGTGGACGTATCGCCGCGGGAAAACGCGCGGATCTGGTGTTGGTAAATGGCGACGCGACGGTCGATATTAAAGCCACGAGAGACATCGTCGGAGTATGGAAGTCAGGTTCTCGTGTCTCGCGTTATCAATGAAAAGGAAGTAGCACAGCGGAGCACAACACTGTCACTTTTTACGTTGGTAGTATTCAATCTCCCTGAGGAACATTGAGACACTCGTTCGGTTAAATCTATGTTCCCTCGTCTGCTTCCGCTTTACCCAGTCGCCCCGCTCGTTAAATTCGTAATCACTGTACAAACTCTTGTCGTACACCTTGCCGTCACGCCCGTAGCGAGTGGCAGTGGAGGGGACTCGGTTATCCCCGGAATAAGTGTAGACATGCCGGTCCAAGACTTGCCCCTCGCGATCATAGCCTGTCAATTCAGTTAGCCTGCCCTTGTCGTCATAGCTGTACACATTCTTGTAGAAGACCGCGCCGCTCGACTGGATGGACGCGGATTCAATCAGCATGCCTGCCGCATTATATTTGAACACCATCCTCGGCTTCCCGGGTTGTGCTCTATACCCCGGAGGCCCGCCTACGGGAGGCGGTGGAGGCGGGCTGCCCTTCCCAAGGATCTCTTGAGACTTCGCAGTCCGGCTGCCATCGGCCGCGTAAGTGTAATCATCCCGAATCTCGTCGCGGCCGCAGGCGCCAGGGTAATGAGACTGCTGGATCAGCCTGCCTTGCTCGTCGTAAACCTTCGTCCTCGAACGACAGCGTGAGCCGGCCGGGTAGTTACTCCCCGAAATGGGCGACCACACTTCGAATACTCTCTTGACGGGACCGACGAACCCGTCATGCTCACGGTCAGACTCCCGTTTTGTAGTCTGGCCCTGTGCGCAAGTGAGGCACAGGATCAAGGCGAGGAAAATGTACTTCATATAGTGACCTTAATTAGTTGTAATCGTAGTTGTGCAGGTACTTGAGGTGACCCTGGTCATCGATCGCGTGCGTGGAGTCCGGGTCATTCATTATGCCGGCCCGCAGGCGTTCCGTCAGACCAATTTGTGACTGCGACTAAGAACACAAGAATCTGTGGCAGCCCTTTCATTTCGCGTTGTTCCTTCGGCTCGAAAAACCAGTAGGGACTCGACAGAACCGGCGAGCCCGTTGCGCCGGCACCCCAATCTTTACCGTCCCTGACGCTGGTGTAGAACATAACATGAGGCAGGTTGTGGGCTCCTTCGTCGGTCAGATATGACGACTTCGACATCATGTAATCCATAGCGCCGCTTTCGAGGTCCGGCAGTTGTTTACTCTCGAACGCTGCTTTGACTGCCGACACGATGTCGGCCTTGGAACGCCCGGCCATCACCATCTTGGCGCGCAAATAAGCGATGGGCAGTATCGAACGTGCAGCTTGTGGGTTCAGACAAGAGGCGGCCCTCACTTTCGGGTTCCAGAATTCGGCCCAGTCGAATGCTGCTCCCCACGCACGTCCTACCATGCAGACGAAACCGTTTGTTCCCTGGACCGCTGTCTCATAGCCCTGCCGTCCCAGAACCACGATTGTAGCGTCGCGCGATATGGAATCGGGAGCGGCACTGCGCGCCAGGGCTATTTCGGCGTCCCGGTCTGCCATGAGGTACTGCTCGATCGCGGCCATCTTCGGATAAGGTGTCCGGGCATCCTGGGCCATCGCGTGGTGCGCGATGCCGAGCAGGACAAGTAGTGCGACGCTCTTGATTACGATCTTGTTTTCACGCATAGTTTTCCCTCCTGAGCTTTCACGACCTTTAGCGTGCAGTAGTTTGTCGCCGCCGCTCACTCTTCGGGAGCGGGCATGAAGAAAATCGGGCGCACTTCGACTGACGCACGGCACGCTTCGGCGCCCTTGCGCGCCCACGCCAGCGCCTCGTCCAGATCGGCAGTCTCCAGTATCCAAAAACCGCCTATGTGTTCCTTCGCCTCCAGGTACGGCCCATCCGTGAGGAGCACTTCACCATTGGGCTGCGCGCGGAGTGTGCTGGCCGGGCCCAGACCGCAGGCGAACTTCCTGACGCCGGCGGCGATCATTTCGCGATTGAGCGCGTGAATCTCCTCCATTACAGCCGGGTCCTGTGTGGATGGGTCAAAGTTGTCGGGGAGGTAACCAGAAATCAGAAATTGCGGCATGTCGTCTCCTAAAAATGGGTTTCAGCCGGGCGAGTTGCCCGCGTTTCACTATTACGTCGAACGGCGAGGGCGGAATTCTACAAAGTGTGGGGAAAAATTTTTATTCGTATGTTTGAGGGGCGGTGAAACCGCGCGTTCGGGGCGTGAATCCGGTGATCAGCGTGTGAGGCCGGCACGCGCATCTTGAAAATCAAGGAATGTCGAACTTAACTCCCGGCAGAATGGAATGCGTGAAGGACGTATGAGAACTTCTGTTCAGCACCGGGTCGCGATAGTCTTCCTT
>JAICGT010000205.1 GCA_025922995.1 Fimbriimonadales bacterium | reverse complement strand
GCAGCGAAGATGCGTTGTCGGGCATCGATTCATAAAACCTCACGAACAAGATCGTGCGTGTCACCACATACACGGCAACTAGGAAGCATCCCAGCAGCGTCCAACTCCAGCCAAGGTCGGTGACAAAGCCAAACGGCTTTGGCGGCTCAACGGCGCCCAAACCTTCAAGAGCATAGGGTGAGGGCTGAGATTCCCAATCGATGCTGCGCAGGAGTGCCGCGGCAGCTTCGTGGCCGGAGTCGTAGCTGAGCGTTGCGCGAGCGTGGTCTGCCGCATACTCCAAGTTTCCCGAAGCATAGAAATGCGCCGCGAGGTTGTAATGCGCTGCCGCGTCGGGCCGAAGTGCGGCTGCCTTCTGTAGCGCGGCCTCCGCCTCTTCTTGTCTTCCCAATCGAGAGAAGGCAATGCCCAGAACCGAGATGGCGTCGGCAGAATCAGGCTCGATTTCCAGCGCTTGCTGAGCAAAGCTCACCGCGGCGTCGAATGATTCGTTCTGCACGGCTTCCGCCGCCTGACGAACGAGTTCGGCGGCGCCTCCCGAGTTCATTCTTTAGAACGCGTGTCTCGGCCTAAAAGGGTGGCGGAGCCTCTTCGGGCTCGTCCTTCTTGTATTGGTAAGCCGTTCCTCGCGAATCTCCGAGCGAAGTTTGATAGGGCGCGACTTCCACATGGGTCTCGTCTTCGAGCTTACGCAGAAGGTTGGCTGAGCCTCGGTGCTTGCCGTTGCATCGGATGGCTTCCTGACACATCGCGATCGCGTCGTTTTTGTTGCCCATCCCGTAATAGTGCATCGCGAGGTTGTAATAGTTGCGCGCGCTGTAAGGACCGGTCTGAACTGCACGCTGGAGCGCATCGGTCGCCTCGTCAACGCGCCCCGCTTTCGCGAATGCCACGCCGAGCACGGCGTACGCGTCTGTGCTGCGGCTATCGACCTCGAGCGCCTGTCGCGCGATGTCGATTCCCTTTTCGAAGCTTTGCTCGCGAACTGCTGTCGCCGCTTCCTCGATCAAACTTTTCAAATCTTCTGAAGCCATGAGTTGTTAACTTACTCCCAGACCCCGAACCCTAGTTCGGCGGACTATCTATGAGTTTACACTGATTCGCGCTAAGATGGGACACTCGCATCACGGATTCAGTATTCCGTATACTACGCGATGACCGAAAAAGCGAGTCTAACCGCTCGCACTCTCGTCAGGAGGATGGTAAATGAAACAGAAACTTCTGTTAGCTTGTATTTCAGCAGCCCTTGTCGCCGGCCTTGTAGCCGGATGTAAGCCTAAAGACGGCCCGGCGACCGGCGAACCGGTGCCCGCATGGGTGCCGTTCAGTGAAGTCGAATGGTTCGACGCCGGCTTAGGCGGCGAAGTCGTCCGCCCGGTATCCACCGGCGCCGGCAACACGATGGAAGGCGACACGATCAAGATCGGTATGATCGCCAGCCTCTCGGGCGCCGAAAAGCCGTGGGGCGACGAGTCTAAGAAGGGCGCGCAGCTCGCAATAGACCAGGCCAACGAAGCTGGCGGTATCAACGGCAAGCAGATCGAATTGATCGTCGAGGATACCGGCGGCCTGCCCGCAACCGGAAAAACCGCCACCGAGCGCCTCGTAAGCTCGAAGAAGGTTCTCGCTGTGCTCGGCGAAGTCGCCAGCGGCGTAACGGGACCCTCGGCCGAGGTATGCCAGTCCGCAGGCGTCCCAATCATTTCTGTGGGCTCCACGCGGACTGCGCTGAGCAACACCGGCAACATGTTCTTCCGCGTCTGCTACACCGACGCTTTTCAAGGAGCCATGCTCGCCAAATTCGCCTACGACGACTTGGGAATCAAGAACGTCGCGATCCTTACCGATAAGCAACTGCCGTACAGCGTCGGCCTGTCCGACGACTTCCGTGCATTCTTCACAAAGCTCGGCGGAACAGTTGTCGCCGAAGACTTCTACGAGAAGGGCACGACAGACTTCAAAGGTCAGCTAACGAACTTGAAAGCCAAGAATCCCGACGGACTGTTCTGCTCCGGCTACTTCACCGAGATCGGACCGATCGCCCGCCAGCGCGCCGCTGTCGGGTTGGACGTGCCGATGTTCGGCGGTGATGGATGGGACTCCTCGGAACTGCTCAACTCGGGCGGCGAAGGCATCATGGGTTCCTACTACAGCAACCACTACAGCAACCTTCAAGACAGGGAGCAAGTCAAGAACTTCGTTTCCACCTTCAAGGCCAAGTACGGGTCCGAACCGGCAAACGCGATGGGCGCGCTCGGCTACGATGCGGCTCTCGTGTTGATCGACGCTCTCAAACGCGCTGCAGCGATGGATTCCGCAAGCATTCGCGATGCAATCGCGACCACCAGCGGGCTCGAAGCAGTGTCCGGCACGATCACCATAGGACCGGACGGCAATGCGCAAAAGGCGGGCTTAATTCTCAAAGCCGAGATGTACGACCCGTCTAAAGAATGATCTTCGCTGAACTCAATTGGGGGCTGCTCGATCAGCAGCTCATCAACGGGATACAGCTGGGGGCGATCTATGCACTGATCGCCCTCGGCTATACCATGGTGTACGGCGTTCTCAAGCTGATCAACTTCGCCCACGGCGAGGTTTACATGGTCGGCGCGTACATCGCCTACTACACCGCCGAGCAGTGGCTCGACAAGAATTCGATGTCTCCCTGGTTGCTCCTGGCGGTGATGCTCTTAGGGGCGATGGCTGTTTGCGCGATTCTCGGCGTAACCATCGAAAGGCTCGCATACCGGCCTCTCCGCGGCGCGCCGCGAATTTCGATTTTGATAACGGCGATCGGCGTGTCGCTTCTGCTTCAGCAGGGCGGCCTTCTTATTTTCAGGACTTCGCCACAGCCGAGCATCTCGGAGCAAGTCAACCCGTTCGGCGCATCCAACTTCAAGAACCTTCCGATCCTCGGTGACCTAACGATAAGTTGGGGACAAGCGGCGATGTTCGGGGTCTCGATCGTCCTGATGCTCCTGCTTTGGTGGTTTGTGTCCGGCACGAAAACCGGCAGGGGAATTCGAGCCGTATCACACGATTTCAGCACTGCGTCGCTTATGGGAATCGACGTCAACCGAATGGTGGCGATCACGTTCGTCATCGGCTCCGCTCTCGCCGGCGCAGGCGGCATGATGAACGCCACCGCCCTCGGAACGCCACTCGATACTTTCTATGGGTTACTGCCGGGCGTAAAGGCATTTGTCGCCGCTGTTTTGGGAGGCATCGGAAACATCCCGGGAGCAGTCGCAGGCGGATTCCTGATGGGAATCGCCGAAGCGCTCGTTATTTGGATGGGCTACAGCAATTTCAAAGACGCGGTCGCCTTCGTCATCCTTATCGCAGTGCTCTTGGTGCGTCCGAGCGGCCTGCTCGGAAGCGTAGGACAGGAGAAAGCGTAGTTGGGTAGGGCAATGCTTATCCGAGTCGCCAGCCTAGCGGGCTTGGTCCTTTTACTCGTTGTTTTTCACTACTTCATCGTCGGCAACTTGTCCATCCTCGACAATCGCCTGATCGTCCTCGCCCTGCTTTACGCCACGCTGTCCGTTAGCCTGAACATCATAAACGGCATCACGGGCCAGTTCTCGATCGGTCACGCCG
>JAICGT010000204.1 GCA_025922995.1 Fimbriimonadales bacterium | reverse complement strand
GCGCCGCCGAGCAGCAGCCCTTCGGGCGCCCCGGCAATGTCGCCGGGCGTTCGGCCGGTGTCTTTTGCGAGGTGCGAGAAGTCCTTTCGCTCCCAGGCAGGGTTCGGCGAGTAGTGGGCGAGGATCACTTTGTCCGCGCCGCCCAGATCGTCGAATGTCGCATTCCAGGCTGCCTCGTTTTCCCATTGCCGCTCAGGAAGCAGCACCGTTATGGTCGACTGCCAGTAGGTGTAGGGATAGACGTCGGCTGTGATGTCGACTCCTTGCCGGCGGGCGTCGGCAAACCACTTTCGGACTTCGGCAGCCTTCCCCCAGACTTCGGGCACCGCGAGCTTGATATGGCTGTACTGGCCGGGAAGTTTCCCTTCTTTCGCGATAAATCGAAACTCTTCCATCGACTGCATGTTCGAACCGCCCCCGTCGGACCGGGTATGGCTTGCGTAAATGCCGCCGTGCTTTGCGGCGACCTTTGCTAATTCCAAGACCTCGAAAGGCGTCGCAGGCAATCCGGCTTCATATTCCAAACCTGTTGAAAGCCCCAGCGCACCCTGCTTCATCGCGTCCTCGAGCAACGTCTTCATTTTTTGGACCTCGATATCCGTCGCGTTGCGCTTGAACGCTTCCCCCATAACCTGTCGCCTAATCGTTCCATGGCCGGCGAAGGTCGCGAAGTTCAGGGTCGGCCGCGCGGTCGCCACTCTTGTGAAAAAACTGCTGATCGGCAGCGCAGAGGAGCCGTCCTGCCCGACAACCGCCGTGGTGATTCCCTGCC
Source organism: Fimbriimonadales bacterium (assembly GCA_025922995.1). Classification (GTDB taxonomy): domain Bacteria; phylum Armatimonadota; class Fimbriimonadia; order Fimbriimonadales; family ATM1; genus JACDEQ01. The sequence continues at coordinate 2,847 of JAICGT010000204.1, read as the reverse complement.
GGATTTGGCTCTCCAGCATCGGCTCTTTGTCCATGGGATTGTCGGTATGGCTGTGGGCGTCGATAAAGCCGGGGGCGACGACGAGGCCCTTGGCGTCGATCCACTTTTCGCGTTCTTTCACGCGCAAGTCGCCGATCTCGACGATGCGGTCGTTTTGGATTCGGATGTCCTGCACCTTGCCTGGTTTGCCGGAACCATCTAGAACCAAGCCATCCACGATTAGCAGAGTACTTTGCGGCGCGATGGACAGGGCGGCAAGCGCCAGGAGCAGAGGCATAGGAGTGAGGCTACCTAAGGACAACGGCACTTGCTGCTACCAAGAAAGGAAAATCGCTGTGTTAGACACTTCGACTTCGAGGTCGTCTGGCAACCCGTCTTTCTGCTGGAACCAGAAAAGAAACTCTCGCCAACCAATCTCTTTAGTCCGAACAGCCCAACCCTTAATCGGGTCCCAAAGGTTCTCGGGAATCGTCTCTGGTATTCGTTCGGACCGTCTAATCTCACCCTTCGGCGCATAGGTCGTGACGTCGATGTCCGACTTCTTTTCGAGGAGCAGGCGATTCGCTCCACTGCGTTAGCATGCAATACAAGAGCCCGGAGTAGCAGGCTTATCTTAACCCGCAAATAGCCGCCGAAGTCCGTCGCCATCGAACACGTATTCGTATTGGTTCGGATCCTTGACCGGCAGTTTGGGATCGGCCCACGCGACAAGCGCGGCATATTCTTCGTCTCCCGGATCGTCTGAGCGCATGGCGAGCGGCACTCCGAGGATGTCGAGCGCACTACCGCAATCTTCGTCATCAATGATCAAGTAATAAGCCGTTCTATATGCAAGGAAGCTAACCAGGCTCGTCGCCACGGGGCACAAGTTCGGCTCCTCGAAGTTGTCTTCCGGGTGAATGATGATCGGAGTCGACCACGGCTCATGGACCGTTCCCAGCCATAACATGTACACCCCACCTGTGCCGTCACCGCCGAAGGGCAAGCATTCGTTGGGGACGATCCAGTCCCAACCGCGCAGCCGGGTCGGCGCGTCCAGCAAAGACATTCCTGGATGCCTCCCGGCGATCGAGTCGAAAGAAGTGTTGCCACCGCAGAAACTACCGCCGTCGGAGTGCCTGTAGAGTTTCTTGAAATCTTCGGGAAGCTTTGCTCCGATCCTTTCTGCTAATGCATCGAGTTGTGCTTCGGTTGCTCCCTGCGCAAGTTCGTGCAGGTTGCGGCTCGCCTCCCACGCTCGGAAGATCACCTCAATCGTCATCAGTGCACGTTCGCGCCCTCGGGGGCGTTTTTATCCGGCATCAGCAAAATCGCGCCACCGTCCTCGGCGTCGGCGGCGAGGATCATGCCCTGGCTTTCCATTCCGCGCATTTTGCGGGGCTTCAGATTGACTACGCACACGACTTGTCGGCCGATCAAGTCCTCGGCGGTGTATTGCTGGGCAATGCCGGCGAGAACCTGCCGCTTCTCGTCGCCGATCACTAGGTCGAGGCGCATCAGTTTGTCGCTGTCGGGCACCGGGGCCGCGTCGAGAACGCGGGCGATTCGCAGCTTTACTTTCATGAAGTCTTCGATCGTAATTTGATCTTCGGGAACAACGGGTGCTTCTTCCATTTTTTTCTCCAAGCGGGAATAAATAGGATCGGGCGCAGAAAGCGAAAGCTCGCTTCCGAATTCCGCAGGGTTGCCAATCGCCTCCCAAGCGCGAATATCGGGCAAACCGAGAAGTTTGTTGATGCTCGCCGCCACATGGGGCGAAATCGGCGAAACTAAGCCGGAAACTGAGCGCAGCAGGAAGCAAAGCGAGCGCATCGCAAGCGCGAGCTCTTCGGTTTTTTGCTGCTTGTTCAGTTCCCACGGCTTTTTGGCGTCGATGTACATATTCAGCGCAGAAACGCATCCCCTCATGGCGGAAACGGCCTCGTCGATGCGATACCGATCCATCATTGCCGAATATGCGAACTTCGCATTCGCAACGGAATGCACCAGCTCGTCGTCCACTTCCCCGCCGGGAATTTTGCCGCGAAGGAAATTATTCGTCATTGAAATAACGCGATGAACGCCGTTCGACAAGTCGTTGACGAGTTCGGTATTGAACTTCAATTCGAAATCTTCCGGAGAAAACGTGTAATCGTTTTCGAAAGGCATCGTGCGGCACATATAGTAGCGAACCGCGTCCACGGCGAGTTCAGTAGAGCACTTGGCGCGTACTGCCAACTCTTCAGCCAGTTCCATCGGAGCAACCACATTGCCCTTCGACTTGCTGATTTTCTCGTCGCCAAATAAAATCCAGCCGTGGCCGATGAGTGTTTTTGGGAGCGGCAAGCCGAGACCCATCAGCATCGCCGGCCAAAGCGTTGCATGGAAGCGGACAAGGATATCCTTGCCCATCCACTGCACATCGGCGGGCCAATCGGGAGCATTCCCCGGCCATCCGATGGCGGAGATGTAGTTGATAAGGGCATCGAACCAAACGTAGACAACTTGCGAGTCGTCACCCGGAACCGGGATTCCCCACCCGGTGTTAGCGCGAGTAATAGCCGAGTCGCGCAAGCCCTGATTGATAAACGAAACGACTTCGTTCTTTCTGGTTTCGGGCTGGATAAAGGTCGGGTTCTGCTCGATATGTTCTAGGAGCCGATCAGTAAACGCCGAGAGCCGGAAGAAATAATTCTCTTCCGAAACCCACCGAACTTCGTTGCCATCCGGGCTTTTGCCGTCGACGAGATCGCTTTCTTTGAAAAATGTCTCAGAGCCGACGTCGTACCAGCCTTCGTATTTATCCTTGTAAATGTGCCCTTCCGCAAGCAGTCGTCGAAAAACTTCCTGCACCGCAACCGTGTGCCG
>JAICGT010000203.1 GCA_025922995.1 Fimbriimonadales bacterium | reverse complement strand
GTCGTCTGCCACGAGGACGCGAATGTTTGCCATGCCCGAGATTGTGGCAGGTACTTAAGCAAAATCAGACGCATCCTCGCCGCCCTCATGACTACACGCCGTCCGGCATCCAGAGGCCGGATGCCTCGACGCGGGCGGAGAGATGATCTTGCAGCGCTTCGGCTCGATCGATTTCGACGTCCCTAACCGACGGCCTGCCCAGTTGCACACCGACGACGGCAGCCGTGCCGGCGTTTATGTCCGCAATTCGGTATCTCCTTTGAATTGGATTTTGGTCGACCGTGAGCCATTGAATCTTGCCGTGCGGCGCGATGTGGATTTTATGGTACAGGATTCCCGATCGGGTAAGGAAAAAATTGTCGGTAGTTGCAAATCCCATAGCTTTGAAACGAGCAAAACCGTACCATATGGATACCGCAGCGATTGGTAACAAACCCAAAAGATGCGGCAAGTTCCCGCTATAGACGACCCAGGCGACGAGAGCAATCGTCGGTAGAATCGCAAGGCCCATCGCTCCGCGCCGAATTGCGGTTCTGCTGACCGGCTGCCAATCGACGGCATTTAGGTCGAGGTGCGGAAACACGCGCCTCACATAGTTCGGCGAATCGGACTTTTTGACAAGGAGGCAAAGTGCGGAAGTCGTCGCATGTTGCTGGCCCCTCTGCATGTTGACGGATCCTGCGAGGCCCGCGTGAATCGTGCAGTAGCCCAGCAGGCGTCTAAGGAACGGCGCCTCGATGCACAGGGTTTGGATGCGCGGCAACGGCACGACCGATTCGACTGATGTGAACAGCCCATATCTACGCTCGAACTGTCCCTCCACCGATCTGAGAACGAAGCCGTGATATCGCGTCATCGTTGCCACTATCGACGCCAACCATCCGAACAGGATCAGGGCCAGCGTCGCGATGACGGCGATCAGGGGAAGCGCGCCCCCCAACGACTTAGCGCCCTCCAAGGCTGATGTGCCGAAGCTCTTGAGCAAATCGTCACGGCCGAGTTGCTCGATGAAAACGATCGGTGCGAAGATGGCGGCCAAGATCAACAGGAGCCGATTCTCCGTCGCGCCCAAAAGGGCTAGGTCTTTGGCAGTCGCGGCGTATACTGCTCGCTGTGGCGGCATCTGGGGGGTGTCCTGGGTCGTCGCCCTGGCTCGCAGCAGCACGTCTTTCAATCGCTGCGCCTCGGCAACGCTGAGCGCCGACAAATCGCCTTCGGCCTTGGCCCCGCCGGCTGTTTCAATCTTCAGGTCTGCCAGCCCAAGCGCTTGGTGCAGGATTCCACGCGACAACTCCACGTTTTGAATTCGCTCGAGCGGAATCGTGCGCGTTTGCCTAAAGACGACGCCCGTCTTGATGACGATCTTCTGAGAATCCAGCGAGTAAACCGTAAAGTAGTAGCGGAGCACCGCCGCCAAGATGCTGACAGCGCCGATCGCTGCGAAAAAGACCTCGATTGCATCGAACCGGCTATCTGTGGAGCGCGAGATCAAGATAATGACGATGATGTAACTGAATCGGCCCAGAAACCGCACGGTTTCGACGACTATCGTCAGGGGGTGAATACGGTGATAAACGCCGTCATCCACGAGTCTCGACCTCGCCTATCAGCTGTTCCCGAATGCGTTCGGCCTGCGGTGCTGTGATGCCCGGAATCGATGCGACCGACCCCATTGCTCCCGCGGTGTAAAGATTGAGACTGACCAATCCTAACATGCGTTGGATCGGCCCGGACGAGATGTCGACATGTTGTATGCGAAGGCGGGGAATACAGCGCCGGACGCGCCAGACCACTCCATAAGTAATCAGTACATCGTCGTTCCTAATCGCATAGCGCCAGCGGCGGTACTGAAGCCCGGGCATCACGAGCCCGAAAGTGAGAAAAAGGGCAAACACGGCACCGGCACCGATGAACGGCGGAGGAAGCCACCGGTCCTTGAGGGTCGTCGTGACTACGAATTCCGCCACGCCGAGGGAAACGCCGAAAAACAGCGCCGAAAGTACTCCCTGAACCCGCCACAGGATCGGTACATTGGGGTGCAGGGGCAGCATCCCTGGGCTCTCAGGCTTAGGCGACGAGGTCACGAGTGCAGACTATATTCGCTCGGCGCGCGAGAGTTCCTGCTAATAAGCGGGCGGGCGAAGGAGCGGGTGACAGCTTCAGCGAGTACACTGAAGGCATGGAGAAACCCGTGCGCGGCAGGGAGCAGCGCCGTGACTACGGCGAGCAGGATGCGTGGGGCAACTCCATCGGCAGCCTGCGGTTGAACCTGAAGCTCACGCCTATCGAGCGAATTAGGCGAGCCGAGGAGATGGCTCGTTTTGTAGCCAAGTACCGTGGAGCAGCAAGAACCAGAACTTCAGATTGAGCGTCTGTTGGCTTTATTGCACGACATCGAGGCCGACTTTGTGGTTATTGGTGGCGTTGCGGTTATCCTTCACGGTGCGACCATTCAACAAGGGACATCGATGTTGCGATAATCCGTAGGCGCGAAAACTGCCGCAGAATAGCAGAGGCGTTGGCGCCCTACCATCCGACCCCTGTAGATTGGCCCGAGGGCGTGCCGTTCGTTTGGGACGAGCAGACGCTCATGAACTCAACGGTGCTTACGCTTCGCACCGACCTCGGCCGAATCGACTTCCTTGCCGAGCCCGATGGCGCACCGCCCTACGAACAACTGAAACAGCGCTCAATGCAATTCGACCTCGATGGCCGAACGGTCGAAGTCGCATCGATCGACGATCTCATCGCGATAAAGCGTGCCGCCGGCAGGCCCAAGGATCTCGCCCAAGTAGCCGAGCTTGAAACGATCAAGCGCTTGACATCTCGAGAAGACGTCGAACGCTAACGCTCCGCGCAACTTACCTTCCTCATTTGAATTGACCCAACCTTTGCCCGCTGATGTTCGATAAACTAAGCCCAAATGAACGCTAGAGACATGACCTTCACCGTTCTCGGAGCGCTGGTGGCGATCGGCGTGTTGGGGGCCGGCGAGATTTCGGAGGAATCCAAGGGCGTACGCGGCGTCTTACAGGTCAACAACGCTTCAGAAACGGACCTAGTCATCACCGCCGGCGATTCTAAGTACCAGTGGCCGGTCGATGTGGTGAAGCCTTCCTCTGGCAAGGTAACACGGATAGTGACGTTTTGGTCGCCTGACCAAGTGCACGAAGGTGGGCAATACATTCTCGGCCTCGAGGCAGCCGGTCGGAAAACTGTGCTTTCATTGGCCAAAGGACAAGTGGAAACTCGCTCCATCGGCAACCTCCGTATTCTTCCTAACGGCGACGTAGAGATTCTATTCTTCGGTAGCGGGCTCCCCGAGCCTATCGAGCCGCCGTCGAGACAGGAGATTCTTGACATCGGAGCCCCCAATCGGTCACAATAGCCCGTTGCCGGTACGTCCGGCATTTTTCAAGTTATGCCCACAGTAAACCAACTCGTACGGAGAGGGCGCAAGGCTGCTAAGGTCAAAAGCAAGTCGCCGGCGCTGAAATCCAACCCGCAGAAGCGGGGCGTGTGCACGATCGTGCGGACCGTTACGCCGAAGAAGCCGAACTCGGCTCTGCGTAAGGTCGCCCGTGTTCGCCTCGTCAACGGCATCGAGGTCACGGCATACATCCCTGGGGT
>JAICGT010000202.1 GCA_025922995.1 Fimbriimonadales bacterium | reverse complement strand
GTATTTCTCAGCGAGTCACAAGAAACCTGCGCGCTCGGTGCGGCAATTTTTGGGGCGGTTGCTGCTGGAGAGTTCGAGAGCGCAGAGGCGGCGCAATCTCTGTTGTGCCGAGTTTCTCGGAGTCCGGTTGTTCCGAATAAAGAGCACCGGTCGGCTTATTCGGAATTGTTCGGAATTTGGACCGATGCCCAGGCGCAGTTCGCCACGGACGGAAGCGTGACGAAGCGGCTCCTTCGATTTCGCGCTAAACCGTAGCCGACTGCAAATAAGGCAGCTTTTCGTCGGGCGAAAGCGTCCGCCAAACCAAAAACTGCTTTCTTAGTGATTTCAGGAACCTCCTGTTTAGAGTTTCCCAATTTTCCGGATCGCCGCTTTCGCGGTGAAGTGCAAGATTTACCGAATAAACGTCCGACATCTCCGTCGGCTTGAAAATGAGCGCCATTTCCTGTTGGACTCCCAAGTCGAACGGCGCCAGCCAGCATTTTGCTTCCGTCTTGAACTCGCCGGTTGCTACCGATGTTCGCACATTTTCAGTGACGAAATCGCCGATATTGTAATCTTGGTACGCCTTTAGCCACTCGCAATAGAACAGCGCGAGCGCAGAAGCGTGGCTTTGTGAAACGGTGAACGGCAGGCTGATCGCCCAGTCGTCGCCTTGTGGGCCCGCCACCGCCCATTCGCTATCTCCGGAAGGAGTGGCAATTTGCCGGGCTCGTTTCGCCGGGTAAAGCGTGCTGAGCAGCACAACCGCGAACACGATCAGTGTCGCATAGACCGCAGAAAGGCTGCTGTAGTTGAGCGTCAATCCCTCCAACCATCCGGTTGCGCCGATAATAGCGCCGACGATCTGGGCGAGAAGGTATCCGAGAACTGTTCCGATGACTGCATACACGAGCGACTCGGCAAAAAATAGTGCCGCGATCTGCTTGGGAGACAGGCCGACAGCGCTGAATATTCCAATCTCGCGCTGCCGTTCCAACACGCTCGTGATCATGGTATTTAGCACAATAATCGCCGCTATGATAACCGGAATAACAACGAGTTCAAAACCACGAGATTTTGTGGCAGCGACAGTGCTGAACTGCTTGATGACCGGACCGTCTTCTCCTGCCACACCGGCATACAAATTTAAGCCGATCCGTGGCATAAGCACTTCCATTTCGGCTGCCGCAGTCTCGTAATCCGCAAATCGCACCGCAACCGATCTAATCTCGGCGCCGATGTGTAATGCCAGACGCGCGGGCACGATTATAATGCTGCCGGGATCGTAGCGAACATACTTTCGAAATGCAAAGTCGCCACCTTGGCCGCGATCCTGCATTTGCTTCGATTGCGTGAAGTCTGCCGGAATGATGCTTTCGTTGTCTAAGTCCGTAATCGACTTCAACGTCGAGTCGTCGACAATGCCTACGACCGTCAAGACGATGCCGCCGAACAGAACTTCGGATTGAACGGTAGCTGCGAGCTTGTCTGCCATAGACCGCGGAAGGATGACAACGTCGCGCTCTTGATTTTGAAACCACCTGCCGGCGACAAGCGCTTCTTGGGGCCGGGAAATCTCGCTCTCTGCTTCGTCTAGGCCCAAAAGGGCATTGAACGCCACGCTACGGTCGCGAGCCCGCAGGGATAATGCACTCAAGCTGCCGAGGGCTCCGCCATAGAACCACGCCCTTCGCGCTACCGGCGTGCCGGTTTCGAACGACGTCGACATGCTGTCGAACGCTGAGTTCTCAACCGCGCTGAGTTCGCGGTCTCGCACCAGGATTCCGCTATATCTCGGAGTTCCTTCGGCGTCCATTTGGTTGAAGCGGAAGTCGGTTACCACGCTCGTAAAACTGAGGATGATAAAGGTTACGATGACGAGCGTGGCAGACGTCAATGCCGTACGCGCTTTGCGCCTCCGCATGTTCGAAATCCCGATGGAAAGCGCGGTTACGGCAAGGCTGGTTTTGGCGACGCGCTCGTCATGTACGCCGCTTGCGATCTGCTCCAATTTGTGCAGACTCGTTTCAAACTTGCCGATCACGAACGTCATGACAATCAAGCTCAGGGCACCGATCGCGAACGCGACGAAAATCATGAAAGTATTTCCGGTGACATCGAAAGCCGGATGCAGTAAACGCAACAAAAGAAACGTTGCGCCGAAAATACCGGCACCGGCAAGAATCTGGGTAGACAATCGCGACGACGAAAAGAAAAGGCGTTCGACAAAATAACAGAACGGCAGCAAGAGCGCCAGGTAGAAGACCAGCCCGTTGACGATGTCCGCCATCGTCGACTTGTATTTTGGATGTACTCGAAGCGCGAATCCCCACGCGCGCTGCGTTAAGCGGTCGCCTTCGCGATATCTCATTTCCGAGTAGGCTCTTTCAGCAGACGTAATGTCCTTACGGGCATTTTCCAGCAGTTGGTCGAGGCCCGAGTTAGTTATGTGGTGCTTTAGCAGTGTGTTTCTGCGCCATTCGCTGATCGACCATAAGTCGTGCGCGGATTGCAGCGCAGCATACTCCTGATGCAGACCCGAATCCGGAGTGAAGCCTTCGCCTGTCGGCCGCTTCTGTGTTGAATTTAAAAGGAGCAGGGAGTTGTCCGAAAGGCCCGATCCGCCCCAGATTTTCAAGCGAGGCTTCGGGGCAAAAATAACGGCAGAGCTTTCGACGTAGCTGCGCAGCCCGAACGATCCCAGTGGAGCCATAAACGAATAGGTGGGCGGAGTTCCGTCGTTTCGCGCATCCATTACGTATAGGTTATTGATCGCTCGGAGCTGCTGCGGATCGACCAAACCCAGGAGCTGCATCGGCTCGCACGGAAAGACGACGACCGACGCATCACGAAAACTCGTGGTCATCATGAACATCGACGTAAATTGGCCGGCACCTTGAATTCCGAAGTCCGTAGCGTAGGAGATGTCGCCGTTTTCGTCGAACGTATAGCCCAGAAAGCCGATCGGATAGCGGTTGTTTTCGCCCCATGCCGTAACGGTTGGGACTCCGTAGACTTTATAGGTTGCGCTCTCGCCGGCTGCCCTGTGAAACTCGAGCCCTCGAATTCCCATATAGGTTCGATAAAACTTCGCAAGTTCGACAATCGCACCGGTTACAGGAACGTCGGGCAAAAAGCTTCGCTGAGGGTCGTAACGCAGCACGCGTCCGCTAACCGTCCCAAATCCCGCCATGAGCGACATGCGATCGAGCGCTTTCCCACCGCGATAGGGGACGGTGTCGGCGGCTCTTGCCTCGTTTTGAGAATCATTCAGTGCATGGCTCAAAAGGCACGCTACAGTTCGCGTTTGCGCTACCAAATTGCCGGTGTTAACTCTGTCGAACGTGTCGTGTGGCGTGTCCTGAATATCTCGCACGTCTGCGCTTGTCATAAATGTAATCGCATTCGGCCCTGCTAAGTTAACAACCTCGGATTCGACTCCAAATCTTCCCGGAACGCTGTTCTTCCAGTGCCTGCCGTCCGGATTGTTCACACCGTCGAAAGCCACGCGCTCGATGTTCATGCGCAGCGCGGCGGCGATTGAGGGAGCGTGCTGGAACAGTGCGCGAGAAATGGCACGTTCGCCCTCGTGGTTCTCGTCGCGATAGTCGTACCACCACCCTTTTGCCAGCGCGGAAACGCTGCTGCTC
>JAICGT010000201.1 GCA_025922995.1 Fimbriimonadales bacterium | reverse complement strand
TCGTGGGTGTCGATCGCCACGACTTCTGCCGCACGTAGCCCCGCCCCGTAAAGCAGCTCGAGAATTGCCCGATCCCGCAGGGGAGTTTTGCCCAAGGAAGTTTCAACGAGCTGCTCCGCTTGCTCCGGCGAGAGGTCTTTCGGCAGCTTGGAGCGCTTTATCGGCGCCTCGACACCTAGCGCGGGGTCGCTGTCGATGGCTTCGATTTCCAATAGAAATGCGGTGAACGCCCGAACCGCACAAAGCTTGCGTGCGCGAGTCCGCGGAGTTTTGCCGAATTTGCGGAGGTAGTCTCGAATGACCGATTCAGTCAAGTCTTTCGCTGCATACTTGACTGAATCGGACATGACTCCGACGAGTTGTCGCAGGTCTGTGCCATACGACCTGACCGTATTCGGTGACCCACCTGACGACAGCGCGCCTAAGAAGCGATCGAGCGCCGCCGCGACTTCATTCACTTACCTACGACGAACGGTGAGTGTCCTCGGACTCGATTCTTTGCCGGACTCCAAAATCGCGATTACCGTTATCTTGTAGACCGTGTCGCTGCCACCGACCGGATTCGAAAGCTCTATGTCGTTGCTTTCGAAGTTGCCCGCCGAGTCCGCGCGTAGCGTATTCTCGTAGATCGTTCCCGTCATACGGAGTGCTCCGAGCACCGTCGTCTCGTACTCGACCTTCACCTTCACCTGTGCGTTCGGCACCGATTTACCAGCGACTTTGATCGGGGAAAGGACCGTAGTTCCCGTCGGTGAGGTGAGGGTTGGTGCGTCGAGCGTTCCGCCGTCGAAGGAAGCGCTAACTCTGTTCCGGGCTTCGATCGAGAATGTTTGACCGCCCAAAATGAGCTTCGCGGTAACCGGGGCGTTTGCCAGATTCTCGCCTCGCCGAACGGTGTACCTGCCCGTGTAAATGCCGGCAGGGCCTTCGGACATCGGCATGTCTACATTGGCACCAATCGAAAAAGTCGCTCGGGCTTCGGGGGCGCCTTCCAGGCGAACGTTTATGACTTGGCCGGGCTGCACGACGCCCGTAGCGTCGTGAGTTAGCGACCGGACCACCGTCGACGTAGCAGCGACAACGAATTCCCACGTTTTCGTGACCGGGTTGCCGGCGAAGTCGCTTAGAGAAACGACGGCGATGTTCCGTCCAAGCACGACGCGGTTCGTCCTCAGATTGGCAAAAGCGGAGGTGATCGTCGCGTCTCGCGTGACGTCCTGGCCGTTGACGAGGACTCGAACTGTTCTCGAATCGACCCCGCTACCGCCGGCGTCATCGAACACCGCAGAAACGCTGACGTCGCCCTGAATCACTTGCGCGTTAGCCTCAGGGAGAACTTGCGTGATGCGCGGGGCGAGCGTGTCTATGGAAACGTTGGTCGCCGCTTGTATCGAGCGGGAGTCCGTTGTACTTTGAAGCGTACCGATTATCGACGCGCCCGAAATCCCGATTTGGCGATTAGATGGCGCGGTCCACGAGCCTTCGTATCGGCCTGAAGCCGTTTCGCGCATCGCCACGCGTTCCGTAACTCCGCTGATTCCGAAACTCGCCTGCATTCCCGGCGTTCCGATGAGGGTTACGTTGATGGTTTCGCCGGGTCGAATCCACTCGCTTGCCGTATGTGTGAATGCTTGGATCGCAACGGCGCCCGCGCCGGCACCCGTGCCTCCGCCGCCCGATCCGCCGCCACCGCCGCCCGAGCCGGCCGCCGTGGAAATCATCACGGTGCGCGTTGCATCGACCCACCGCACGTCGGCGCCCAGAGACTCACCCATGAACCGCAGGGGCACCATCGTGCTGCCTCCCATGGATGCCGCTGGTACGTCGAGCATGACTTGGCGGCCGTCCACAAGCGCTGCCCTGTCGCCAAGTCTGAGCTCGATTTCCGTTGCGCCCCGACGGGCAAAGACCGAACGCGTTGCCGAGCGGTACTCGACGTAGGCTCCCATTGCTTCGAGCACGCCCCTCAGAGGGACTAAGACCCGGCCCTGAACCATTGCCGGGCCCTGACCCTGGAACATTACTTGTCGCCCGTCGACGTTCACTGCAATGTTCTGCCCGAACGCCGAAGCGCAAACGACCACCGCGGATAGAATAAGTGCCTGCCTAATCATAACAACTTTCGTACGCCAGAACGCGCGAAGTTGTTCAGGCTGGCCTGATGGTTCCCGACGCCTCGCCGAAGCCGATCCGGTAACCGTCGCCCTGGCAGTGCCCGGTTAGCATAACGGTGTCGCCGTCTTCGAGGAACTTTCGCTCCTCGCCGGTCTCTTGCATCACGAGGGGCCGCTCACCGCGCCACGCAAGCTCCAGCATCGAGCCGAACGAATCGGGCTCATCGCCGGACACCGTTCCCGAGGCGTAGAGATCGCCGATCTGGACGTTTGTGCCGTTTACCGTCTGGTGCGCCAACTGTTGCGCCATGTTCCAGTACATATTCTTGTAATTGGTTCGACAGATCACTTGCGGCTGCGACATTCTTTCGGTTTTCAGGTGAATCTCGAGATCCATGTCGAGGCGCCAGGGCTTGTCGTATTTGAGGTAGTCCAGCACCGGCGGGTCTTGGTCCGGTCCTGCTATTCGAAACGGGTCGAGAGCTGCCATTGTCACGACCCAAGGAGAAATTGTCGTTGCAAAAGACTTCGCCAGAAATGGCCCCAAAGGCTGATATTCCCATCGCTGAATATCACGCGCCGACCAATCATTAACGAGGACCAAACCGAAAATAAAATCTGCTGCGCGCGACGTTGGAACCTGATTTCCCAAAGGATTTTCGGTGCCTGTAAAAAACCCGACTTCCAGTTCGAAGTCCAAATTCTTCGACGGGCCGAAAATCGGTTCGGTCGATTGCCCAGGAGCGGTTTGCCCGTGCGGACGCTTTATGGGCGTGCCGGAAACCACGACGCTGGATGCGCGGCCGTTATAGCCGACGGGTAAGTGCTTCCAATTCGGCATCAGGGGCGCATCGGGTCGAAACATACTTCCCACATTGGTCGCATGCTGCTCGCTGGAATAAAAGTCTACAAAAGCGCCTATTCTGACAGGCAGGTGCATTTTCACCTGAGAAACCGGAATCAGCGTAGCGCTTCTGAGTTCATCGTCATCCCGAAGTGTCGGCTCCGATTCGCGTAAAATATCCGTTATTGCATTGCGAACTTCTTGCCAGGCGCGAGGCCCGAGCGCCATCAAATCGTTTATAAACGGCCTGTCGTAAACGTTTGCCCCGGGCAACAGGCCCGCGTCGTGCAATGCGACGAGGTCGAGCACAAAATCACCGATGCGCACACCGACGCGCGGCTCATTGTCGCCCGTCGAAAAAACTCCATAGGGCAGATTCTGAATCGGGAAATGGGAATCTGCCGCAACTTCTACCCACGAGCGCATTTTTAAACGATGCTCCTGAGCGAATATCCGATTTGCGCCAGGTCGCTGATGGGCTCGGTGACGGAGCAAGACCCGAACGTGTGGGCAAACGAACGGGCAGCTCGCAACTGCTTGTAAGAGAGATGCCAGGTGCCGATAGAAATGCGATTCGTCAGACACCTAAACTCGGAAGGATCGGAAGCCTCCAATATGGAGACCAAGTCGTTTCGCTCTGCTCGGAAGCAATGCGCAACCGCAGCGGCGAGAAACAC
>JAICGT010000200.1 GCA_025922995.1 Fimbriimonadales bacterium | reverse complement strand
TACCGGCAAAGCAGAATACGCAAGGTCGCTGTCGCCCCGAGAAGAGGACATTAGTTGTGCCGCTTCCTCGGTTCCATAGAACATCGCCGCGGTGTCGACCGACCCTGAGTATTTGTCGTCGACGTACTTTCGCAGAAGCTCGTAGTCATCCGAAAGGTACGCCGGCAATAGCCTGTTGTCGTTCTGATCCGTCGGCCCTTTCGTCCCAGTCGCCATCATCAATAGGAACGGGTACACCATCGTAAGCCCGCCGATGACCAACAGAAGGTACAGCACAGCCACGGCGAAGCGCGTTCGCAGCGACTTGCGTCCTACCGTGGAAATGAGCGGCACTACGCCGTTCTACCCGTTTCGGATACCATCGGCGCGTATGAGTTTTGATGCGCTGTGCTGGCGAAGCGGCCGCCTGCATATTTTGGATCAGCGCCGACTGCCTGCCGAGGAAGTTTGGATCGAAGCATCCACATGGCAGGACGTCGCCGTAGCGATCTCGGACATGGCCCTGCGTGGGGCGCCGCTGATCGGCATCGCAGCAGCATACGGCATGGCCCTCGCGCAACAAAGCGGAGATGGTCTCGGTATCGCGAGCAAAGGGCTAGGCGCCACTAGGCCGACTGCCGTGAATCTCTTCGCCGCACTCGAACGCGTTTCCCAGGCCAATGACATGCTCGCCGAGGCGAGGGCGATCGAGGAGGACGAGCGAAGCAATAACGACGCCATCGCGGCTGCCGGCGCGAGCCTCATTACGGATCGTACGAGCGTGGTCACGATCTGCAACACCGGCAGTCTCGCCACGGCCGGTGTTGGCACGGCTCTAGGAATCATTCGACGTGCCTTTCAGCTCGGGAAAATCGAGCGGATTTTCGCCTGCGAAACACGCCCGAGGCTGCAGGGGCTTCGGCTTACGGCATGGGAGTTGCAGCAAGACGGCATTCCGTTTCAGGTCATCCCCGATGGCGCGGTCGCGCCTCTATTAGCCGGAGGCGAAGTAGGATTCGCTATCGCCGGAGCAGATCGCATCGCAGCCAACGGAGATACTGCGAACAAGATCGGAACTCTCAACCTAGCGACGATCGGTGACGCGTTTCAAGTGCCCCTTGTCATCGCGGCTCCGACCACGACGATCGACACGCGGTCATCGACGGGAGCGGATATCACCATCGAGGAGCGAGCGGCCGAGGAGATCACGACGATCGATGGCGTCCGCGTGGCTCCGGAGGGCTGCCCTGTTTGGAACCCTGCATTCGATATCACTCCCTCCGACCTGATATCAGCCATCGTTACCGAGAACGGAGTCCATCGTCCGCCCTACGCATTCGAGGATCAGGTTTGAAAGCCTGGTTCCGTAGGCGGATGCCGGCGCTTGCCGCGGCGTTGATCTACGTGATCGTCAGGCTCATTGGCTTCACTTTGCGGCTCAGGGCGCACAACGAAGAGCATCTGGACACGCCCGGCGGCAAGATCGTCGCGGGATGGCACGGAAGGTCTTTCCTCGCGCCGTTGCGCTGGAAAAACCGAGGGTGGTACATCCTCGTCAGCAACTCGAGCGACGGCGAGATCATGGCGCGTTTATTCGCCAAGTTCGGCTTCAAAGTGCTTCGGGGAAGCACCGGCCGAGGCGGGGCGCGCGCCGCCGTGGAGTGCGCACGAATCCTCAAAAAGGGCGAGACGCTCCTTTATTCGCCGGACGGGCCGCGTGGGCCGTCGCACGTCATGGGCGAGGGCACGGTTTGGCTCGCCCAAAAGGGCCGAGCGAAAATCATTCCCGCAGGGGCGGCAGCAGCCAAGCGGAAACTGCTCAACAACTGGGACCGCTATCAGGTGCCGATGCCGTTTTCGAAGGCGGCGTTGGTTGTCGGTCCGCCGATCGAAGTCCCGGAGCAAATGTCGGACCAGGAGTTCGAAGCCGTCCGTCTTCAGGCGGAAGCCGCCCTCGATCGGGTCGAGGCGGAAGCGGAGGGGGCGGTTGGGCATCCCGCCGTTCCGGACCTCACCAACAAGGGCGTCAGTCGTTGAATCCATCGACCGGAGAGGCCGCTGAAATGGGGCTCGCCGGCAACGATCCCAGCCCCATCGCGTATCTTTCAGGTGTCAGGTAACGCAGGTCGATCCCGCCCGCTGGAATTGTCGTCGTTAAACGTCTCGAATGCGACGCCCACGCAAACGCCGAAAATCCTCCGAAGCTGGGCACAAGCGCCCAGTACGAACCTGTTTCGCCGAAGTACCGATCCAACATCGCGAGAATGCCGTCGAGCGAATACGGGCAAAACAGCGGATTGTCCGCCTGCGTCACGAGAAATCCGGATTCGGATAGCGCGTTGCAACAATCGCGATGAAATTCGTCGCCGAAAAGCTGCTCCGATAAGCTCTCATCCGCCTCCTCGTAAACGTCCGTGACGTCCATGACAATCACGTCGTATGGATTCTCGACGCTTTCCATAAACTCGAAGGCGTCGGCAATGTGCAGATGCACACGCGGGTCGTCGAAGGCTCCATTCGAGACTTCCGGCAAGTGCTTTTTACAAGCCTCGACGACGGCTTCGTCGATTTCGACCATATCAATCGTTTCGAGCGACGAATGTTTGACCAACTCTCGCAGAACCCCACCATCGCCGCCGCCCACTACAAGCGCGCGTCGTGGCGATTCGATCGACATCATGGCAGGATGTACCAACGATTCGTGATAGCATTTCTCATCCAATTCTGCCAACTGCACGTGACCATCGAGCAACAATACTTTGCCAAAAGCGTAAGTGTCATAGATGTCGATTTCTTGGAAATCGGTCTTCTGATAGAAGGCATGCTGTTTGACGGCAACTTCATAAACTAATTTATCGCTTCGAATTGGAATCTTAAGGGTCATGCTTAAAGGCTCTTGCAATCATAGACGTGTGCCGAATACAACGAAGGCACCTGCGCAATGGTCCGCTACGCTTCGCTTAGCGAGCGCTAGCCAGATCGCCTCGTGCATATCAAAGAGTCTACTTCGTTTCCAACTTCCCGTGCCAGTAGCTGTATTCACATTCATCTCATTTTTTTCTAATTTACTTACTCGCATTTTTTTGTAGATTCATCTCGCTCATGTAAGGAGTGCTCGCACCAGATCGGCTGATTTACTCGGGGGAGGTACCAGGTTTTTGTCAGTTTTCGAATGTGCAATGTGAATATCGGGGTGGCTTTAGGTTGGTGACAGGTTTGCATCGTTTTTTGGTTCTACTATATTAGGTCACGAGAACGCCAAAAGTAAACCAAGAATCTTGCGATGGGGTCGATTACCGATTACCGATCACGGATTACCAATGATCGATACGCGCCGGCATGGATGGGATGCACTTTGCCTGATGTTGCAGTGCCGTTGGAGCGAACCCCTCACCCTGCGGGGTGGAGTTGGCGGCGGTGCTGCACGCGCGGGAAGCGGGGAGCCAATACGAGCAGCCCGTTAACGGCAAGTCGCTTCGTGCGCGTGCAAACGGCCGTCGCAATGGCTCTCGCGGACGAGAGGGATTGAGGGGTCACCGTCACTGCAGACACGTTCACCCTCACATCCGCGCCACCCAGATTCGGTCCACCCATCGCCAGACAATCTGTAGGAATCCTATCGTTCACCCGCGGTCTCGTGTGGATTGCGAGGCCGGCTCGG
>JAICGT010000199.1 GCA_025922995.1 Fimbriimonadales bacterium | reverse complement strand
TGTTATCGACTTTTGCGCGAAGGATCGACGTGGGAATATAGAATTTTTCACGCGGCAGGCGTCGTTCGCTGCCGTTGACGGTTTCGACTAATGCATCGCCGACCGGCACATCCAGCAGCCGGGCAATCACGCCGGCGTCGCCCACGGCAACGACCGTCCCGCCGTCTTCCAGAAACTGCCTGACCTTCGGGAGCGTGATAGTTGTCGACATCGAACCCATACGGTTGCGCCACTCGAGCGGAACGCTCTCATCGGCGCTTCGTCCTCCGCCCCTGCCTCCGAACGAAGCATCGCTCGGCAGGATCAGTACGTCGTAATTAGCAAGCTTTCCGTCGTCGATATCCGGTGGATAAACGACGTCGAAATCGAAATCGAATTTCTCGAGAATCCATCGTGTCCACCCCGATGTCATCGAGCCTCCGTAGCGGTCCCAGAGTGCGATGCGGGCACGCCTGAGCGACTGCGTGTTTGGAGGCGCAGCAGTCAGTACGATCGGGGTTAGGCCGCGTTCTGCCGCTAAGTGAGCGGCACGCAAGGCAGCCGCGCCCTCGCCGAGAACGAAACCATTCGGACCGCGGCGAATGTCAATAGTCTTCATAAGGCCATTCACAAACGCGAAAGAATCGTTCACACGATGGTCGAGCACGAAGACGCCGCCGCCTCGAGGAACAACTCCTTTTGGAGGAGATGCCGCTCCGGCTAGTAATTCGGGCCCTGTGCCATCGACGGGTTCGAGAATCCGGTCGAATTGCACACCCATCTGATAAGCAAGCGTATACCCTGCATTGTCATAAGGCGGGATCGGCGGCCCGCCCACGTACTGAAAGTCGTTGGGATAGTCCTGCGGCTCGAACATATCCAGAACATGAGCACGATAGGGCTGGTCGCACTTAACAACAATGCTGCCGGCCGGATACTGCTTGCCTCCAGCTTCAAATGACTGCGGAGCGGTGTGTGCCTCGACTCCTGCGTGGATTAACGCGTTGACAAACGCGACCGCCGTTGGAAAGTCGACTTGATCCGACGGGAGCACATAAGCCTTGGCGTCTCGGTTCGCGGGAGTCTGATAGTCCTGCATGCTGCGGGCTTTGCTCATGCGATCGGGATAAAGCGTCCAAGTGTCTCTCTTTCCCTTTTCTATTGCGTTCCGAGCCATGATATAAGTGTTCTTAAGCAGTTGCGACCGATACCGAGAAGCGTAGTCGAGTATCGCGTAGTTCGCCGTGAGCTCATATTCTATCGACTGCGCAAACTTCCATTCTTGAGGCTCAATTGGCAGCGGAATGTCGGTCGTCGGCACGAGTCGCCCGGAATTGAATCCGATTCGCGAAGGGTTCGGGCTGCCAAACGTTTCCGTCAGAATTCCAACCATATTATGAAAATACGCAGTTGTCCGTAACCCTCCGTTCCACCACGTTTGATAGCTCGCCGCATTGCGCATGACAGCGCCCGGCTTGCCTTCGCCTATAAATCGTGTGTGCATCGCCATGCCGACCATGTCGGTTGTAACTTGCACCAAAGGATCTACGTGATAATTGAACGGCCCACGAAACGGCGGCGCGAAAATAATCGTCCCGCTCGGCGCAGTCTGATGGTGGTTATACATGATCTGCGGATACCATTCGCGATACAAAACGCGGTTCATATTGATCGTTTCCGACTGCGTATTCGCATAAAAATCCCGGTTGTTATCGTGGCCGACATATTTTTGATAGAGCCGTGGAATGCCGGAAGTAGACCGCTCCCTGGGATTCGAATTGCGCATGTACCAATCGCTGACCAGCGCCATCCCGTCCGGGTTAGCGTGGACGACCAAGACAATGCAGTCGTTCAAGATCCGCTTAGTCTCCTCGTCCTCGCGGCTTGCCAATCGATACACCGTCTCGATAAGCTGCTGCGCACCGAGGACTTCTGTCGCATGCAGGCCGCCGTCGATCCAAATCACGGCCTTGCCGTCCCGGGACATTTGTTCCGCCTCCTGCGCCGTAGCCTGACCGAGCGCGAGCCTGCGCGCCATGTCTCGATACCGTGGCAATTGACGCATGTTCGCCGGGTCGCTGATGATCGCCATCAGTTGGTCGCGCCCCTCTTCGGTCTTGCCGATTGAGACAACCTGCACGCGTTCCGACTCCGAATCAACTTTCTTCCAGTAATCGCTAAGCTGCTGATAGTTAGCCAGCCAGCAGTCTTCGCCGACCGCGTGCCCGAGAAATGATTTGGGAGTTGTTACGGTCTGCTGAGCGAATGCGAGCGATGCGAAAAGGCAGGGAATAGCGACAGAAATCGATTTCTGCATTCGTTTAGATTCGACGCTGCTTACCGCGATCCTGCCTCAATGCGGATATGATGCCGAACATGCAACAACTCAAGGTGGGTTACATCGTCGGCAGCCTTTCGTCCAAGTCAATCAACCGATTGCTGGCGAAGGCGCTCATCGAATTGGCGCCCGACTACATGGAGTTTTCTGAAATCGAGTTCGGAGACCTTCCGCTCTACACCCCGGACTACGACGCCGACTTCCCAGAAGTAGCGAAGCGCTTCAAGCAAGCCATCGCCGAGGTGCACGCTATGCTCTTCGTGACGCCGGAGTACAACCGATCCATCCCTGGGGGCCTCAAGAATGCGATCGACTGGGCGAGCCGGCCCTACGGCGAAAACTCCTTCTCACGAAAGCCCTCCGCGATCATCGGGGCCTCGCCTGGGGCAATAGGCACAGCCGTGGCGCAACAGAGCCTTCGCAGCGTCCTGAGCTACTGCAACTCGCCCCAGATGAATGCGATCGAGGCTTACATCCAGTTCAAACCCGGCATGATTTCGGAGGACGGTCAAGTGCACGACGAGCGCACACGAGAGTTCCTTCAGCGGTTCATATCGGAGTTCGGCGACTTCATTCGGCGGGTTTGTGTCGCTCTGAGCGCCACCGATTGACGGCTGCAAAGCCATTTGGATTCCCCGCGAGGGAACTGTGCGCCGGATATTCCGTATACTGATACTGTATGAAAGCAACACGTTACATTGGGCTCGCCGCGGTCGCGGCTGCCAGTATGGCTTGCTTCGCTCTGACGGTCGACGAACTCAAACCAGGCGCAGCGGCCCCGAAATTCACGGGACAAACTGCCACCGGCAAGACTTTCTCGCTCGAAGCAGCTGCGAAGGACAAGCCCGTATTCGTTTACTTCATCAGCACGAGTTGCCCGGTCTCGAAGGCGGCTATGCCGCATTACGAAGCATTCGCCAAGGCCTATGCTGACAAGGGCCTCACCATCGTCGGGGTTCTAAACGACGACAAAGCGGCTTACGACAAGTGGAATAAGAGCCACAACGTATCGTATCCGGTCGTGCTCGATCCCGACTACAAAGTCATCAAAGCCTACAACATTGTCAAGGCGCCCAGCGCGGTGCTCGTCGGCAAGAACGGGAAGGTCATCAAGTCCTGGACGGGTTATTCGAAGCAGCTGTTGATTGAAACCAACGAAATGGCCGCCAAAGCGGTCGGTAAGCCTGCATCGAAGCTCGAGTTCGCAGGAGCCCCTGCGAGCTGGCAGGCGGGTTGAAGCATCTAACAACACTTCCGGTCGGAAGTGATCGCTTCGAGTAACGGGTCGTTTGCGCGACCCGTTACTGTTTTAGCCACGGCCAATATGGCGCATACAATAGA
>JAICGT010000198.1 GCA_025922995.1 Fimbriimonadales bacterium | reverse complement strand
CGTTTCCTGTCGACTTACTGACCATGATGTTGAAGGTGTCAATCGCGCCATCGAAAAACGCGTCGAACGCACTGTAATCCGTGTCGTTCGCCCTGCCGTTGCCGAAGCTGTAGTTGACGTTCTCCGGCTTTTCAGTCGTTCCTGTTACCAGGTAGTTAAGCCCGGACATGGACGTGCTATTGGCGCCGGCTCTCGACACGCAGATGGTATCGCAGCCAAACGCCATACCAGTGTAAGTGGCATGAGTCGAAGCCATGATTCCGGCAATGCCGGTGCCATGCCCGTCGGAGTCGGCCGTGCCTGCGTTGCTCTCGAAATTATGTGGAGAAAGCGCGGGATGCGATTGCTGCACGCCGGTATCCAAAACGCCGACATCGAGCACTCCGCCGGTGTAGGCATTCGGCCAGAAGCCTGTGACAAGGCCCAGGGAGGTCTTATGATTGTCGAGTTCCGGCTCACCTGTTGCATCGACATCGATCCAAGAAATGCGCGGGTAGTTTGAAATCGCTCGTAAATTACGATTTGGCACGACCGCGAACATCGCCGTAACAACAGTTACAACTCCGTCGACCCTACCGCCATAGGCGCGCACAATAGCGTCCGTCGCGGCGAGGTCCGAAGCGACAAGCATTCCGATGCGCCGCGAAATTTCGTTGACTTGAGCAGTTTGCAGGCGGTCGATTTCGGCGAGCAAGACGTTCCGCTCCGCGATCGCGCCGGGCGACATCGGCTGCGGCGAGCGGCGTTCCATCGCCGGCGGAATCGCCCCGAGGGGCCGCATTCCCTTTGAAAGCTCGCGTACTTCGATGCCGAGTCGGCTGATTTCCGGCCGGTAAAGCGCATCTACTTCGCGAGCGACTGAAGCTCCGGGCTGGTTTGCGAGAAAGATAATAACGGGGGTGCTGCCGTTCGGGTTTACTCGAATCTGTCGCTCCGCCGCAGGCGAAAGCTTGATTCCTGCTTGCGCGGCACAAGCCATTACGAATAGCGCGGTTGCCCCTAATACGTGGTGGAATTTCATTTTCACGTCCTCTTAGGTCCTTAGTCGGCAGGCTGCCGAAGACACTATTGTAGCCCGGATGGGCGCGAGTTTCCTTGCGGCTCTATCGGATTTACCGTGTCGTCGAACACGAATTTGGGCCGGTTACGAATTCGCCTAATAGGTCGGAGCCGCTTCGAAGCGGTGACGCGTGTGGATATTTCGAACGGTGCCCGACAAGCTGCGCATGACGATCGACTCGGTGTACGCTCCGTCTGCCACGTAGCGCACGCCCTTGAGCAGGTCGCCGCTGGTGATGCCTGTCGCCGCGAACATCACGCTGCCGCTGGCGAGGTCCTCGGTTTGGAGGACACGATCGACGTTGCCCTTAACCATCTTCTCCGCGCGAGCGCGCTCTTCGTCGTTGCGAAACACGAGGCGAGCCTGCATGTCTCCTCCGACGCAGCGCACCGCAGCGGCGGTGATCACGCCTTCAGGCGCGCCTCCTGTTCCCATAAGCGCGTCAATGCCTGTGAGCGGGTCTATCGCGGCAATAGCGAGCGTAATGTCGCCGTCGGTAATAAGTCGAATGCGCGCGCCTGCTCCTCGGATCTCGCTGATTAGCTTTTCGTGACGCGGCCTGTCGAGGACCCCTATGGTCAGTTCCGCAACGTCCTTGCCGAGGCACTTGGCGATCATGCGCAGATTTGCCGCTGGCGGCAGGGTGATGTCGATGGCGCCCCGTGCAGCCTCTCCGACCACCAGTTTGTCCATGTAGCAATCAGGCGCGTGCATAAGGCTTCCTTCGCCGACTGTTGCCGCCGCGAGGACGCTGATCGCATTCGCCAGGCCGTTCGCGCACAGGTTGGTTCCTTCCAGAGGGTCCACGGCGATCTCGACGGTGTGGCCGTTGCCCTTGCCCACTTCCTCTCCGATGTAGAGCATGGGCGCCTCGTCGCGCTCGCCCTCGCCTATTACGATTGTTCCTCGTATGTCGAGTTGGTTGAGCGTGCTGCGCATCGCGTCGCAAGCAGCTTGGTCGGCGCCGTCTCGGTCGCCTTTGCCAACCCACATGCCGCATGCTAGGGCGGCAGCCTCCGTTACCCGAACAAACTCAAGCGCGAGGTTTCTGTCCATTCCTGCATGGCAGGATACCAGCCCGGTAGAATTCCGGCGATGCCGACGGTTGCCGGGCTGCTTAATGCTCTGGATACAATCGCGCCACCCGAATTAGCCTATCCCGACGATCCGATCGGCTTGCAGGTCGGGCGCAAGAGCGACGTTTTTGAGAAAGCGGTGGTTGCGTTGGACGTCTCTCCGGCTGCCATCGACCACGCGGTTTCCGTTGACGCGACAGTCATCGTCGCACATCACGCTCCGATTTACCATCCTGTGCGGTCGCTTGCCGGCGACGGATTCCAGGCGCAGGTCCTGCGCGCTGCGATTCGAGCGAACCTGGCGATCTTAGTCGCGCATACGAATTGGGATGCCGCGCCCGGCGGTGTGAACGACACGCTCGCTTCGATGCTTTCGCTGTCGGATGTCGCTCCGTTCGGCGATGATGTGAATACGCAAGTATTCAAGCTTTCGGTGTTCGTTCCGATCGGCGAGACCGATCGTCTCATCGACGCTTTGGCGGATGCGGGCGCAGGCGGACTTGGGCTATACAAACGCTGTGCTTTTTATGCGAAGGGCACGGGCACCTTCGAGCCTCAAGACGGCGCGTCGCCGGCGATCGGCAATGTGGGAAGTCGAGAGCGAGTCGAAGAAATGCGCGTTGAAATGCGTGTTCCCGGTGCAATCAAAAATGTTGTGGAGAAAGCTCTTCTGCAGGCGCATCCCTACGAGGAGCCTGCCTACGACTTTTGGGAAGTCTCGTCAACACCGGCTTCGCTCGGGCGCATGGGGGATTTGCCTGAAGCTATGCTCTTCGGCGACCTACGAAATTATGTCGACCAAGCGTTGGGTAGCCGATGTGAGTTGTTTGGAAAGCTCGAGAGGAAAGTAAAACGAATTGGTGTCGTGGGCGGATCGGGAGGAGATTTTTGGACGCGCGCAAGATTGGCCGGATGCGATGTGCTGCTGACCGGCGAGTGCCGACATCATGAGGCCTTGGAGGCCGCAGAATCCGGGTTCGCTCTCATCGAGGCCGGACATTATCACACTGAACATCCTGGCATGGTTAGCCTCGCCGAGCGATTACGCGAAACGGTATCCGCCGAGTTTTTCGTTTATGAGCCGCCAACAGGGCGGTGCGGGCGGTCGGACGCATGAGAATCCTTCTATCTGCGCTAGGGTTTGGCTCGGTTGCAGCCGGAGTTATCGGATTTTTCGTTCCGATATGGCCGTCGACGGTGTTCTTCATCGTTGCATTGGCGTTGTTCGCTAAGAGCAATCCCGAGGCAGAACGGAGGTTGCTGGAGCATCCGCGAATCGGCCAGGCGCTGCGCGACTGGCGGTCGGAGCATGCCATTTCCCGAAAGTCCAAAGTTACGGCTTCGATCCTGATCGTTGTAACGATCGGCGTGTCGATCTATTTTTCCGAAATCTTGTGGCTACGTTGGCTGTTAGTCGTTATCGCGATCCTTTTAGTTATCTTCTTATGCACGAGACGCGAGCCTAAGGCATATCTAGCGGATCAGTCGAAACAGATTGTGTGACGAAGGTTCGCGGACCTGCGTAGGT
>JAICGT010000197.1 GCA_025922995.1 Fimbriimonadales bacterium | reverse complement strand
TCGTCGTGCTTTCCAATCTTGCAATGGCGGACGTCGCGTCGACCGCTCGCGGCGCGGCACGCATCGCTTTGCCGTCGCTGGCAGAGATCGCGATCCGAGACCCCGACGCGGAGCTTACGAAAAAGCACCGAAGTATTGTCGAGAAGATTATCGACGGCACGGTTCAGCGAACGCCCTTTGAGAAAGAGACTGCCGACGAACTTTTTCCGACGCTGATCGCTCAGGCAAGAACACTCTTGGAGAGCTTCGGGAAGTTAGAACGGTTCGAACTTCTCGAACATAAGATTGAGCCGAAACTGCTTACCCGCAGGTACAGGATGGTTTTTGAAAAGGCGAGAATGCAGCTGGTGGTCCGTGAGAACGGAGAGCATAAGATTGTCGCGATCTTCCTGAGGCCGGATTAAAAAGTGCGGCTGCCCGTAGGCAGCCGCCACTCTCAAGTCGCCCCGCTACGTGACGATGTCCGTAGCCGGAGGCGGACAGATGCATCGCTCGACGGCGATTGCATACGGTTTCATACGCCCGTTATGGAAGCCGCCGTCGTTAATGAGGTGCGGCCAAACATGAAGCGTCAGCGCGAACGCACAGGTTCCGGTCAATCCGGCAAGCAGCGGCGCACCCGAAACCGATTGGTTTACTAGGCCGATGCCGTTGGGATAGTTGTTGTCCGCAAGGTTCTGGGCAACGCCCGTCATGCCCTTGGCGAAGTTCAAGTCCCAAGCGCGGATCCGGCCGTTCTCCTGCGACGCGTTGACGGTGAAGTCCAGCGTCGATCCGAACGGGATCACGCCGCAGGCGTTGGCGTTCGATTCCAGCGAGAAATCGAAGTCCTTGTTGTCGAGATAGATCGAGAACACCTGCTCTCCGACGTTCGTCGGAACCGGGTCCGGGTCGACACCTGAGCCGTTTCCAATGTGGTTCGGGAACACGACCGTGTTGATCTTCGCGCCGGCGTTGTCGAACACTTCCAGCTTGATCTCGTACTGGCCCTCGTCCGCCTCGACAGTCGCGCTGTCGAGTTGCACAAGCGCGTCCTGCGCCCCACCTGGGCCGGGATTGATCCACCAGTGCACTCGGTCCTGTATCTCGTAGAGCCCCTGGGCAGGACCGGACGGCTGCGGGCCGATGAAGTAGGTTTTGAACGGTTGGAACGGGAGCGCACGGAGCACGTTGAGTGGTGTCTGGATCGGAATCCAGGTTGCCGTGCCTACCTTCCTGCGCGATACCTTGTAGTACTTCTGAGCGCCCGTTCGCAGGTCGTCCGTAAACGCGCCCTTGAACGTGAAGAATCCCGTGTACGCCACGTTGTTCTCCGATGGCGTGTGGTGTTTTCCAGTAGCCGCGTCGATGTTCCAGAGCGGGTCCGTTGCCACCTGCAAGATAGCCGCAGCGTTCGTGCCTTCGAGGATTTCGCCACACCCGCCGCAAACGACGTCCTCGTCGTCGATGGCGACGTCGATGTGCGCGTTGCCGGCGTTCCATCGGGTGTTGGTGTACGGGTCCATGTAGATCACGTGGTCGACGCCGTCGATGGTTTGCGTGACTTTGATGATCACGTCCGGCACGTTATCGAATCGGAAATGGCCGTTGCGAACGTGCCACGGAAACCACCGGAAGCAGCATCGGAAATACCCGGAGCAATCGGTAAATGCCTCGCATACCTTCCGCTTGCTGTAGAAACAGCGCGGGAAGATAAACCACGGGGCAATTCTCGAAGTAAGCGAAAGGTTGCGCAGCTGCGCGACCTGCCTTCTTCCAAGCTCTTTTAGCATTCCCGGCATCATTTCGGGCAAAGGAGGGTCGGGCTGAGGGTCGAAGTCGTTCGGCTTCAGCGCGAACATCTCCCTGGGCGGCAGCGGCTGCGGATTCAACGCGACCGAGCTAAATTCCGATGCCATCCCCATTTCATATGGCGGATCGGGCTGCGGATTGAAGCCCCGAGATTCACCCGGATTGAGTGTGAGTCCCAGGTCTCGCAGCTTCCCACGGTATGGGGGCGGGTCAGGAAGTGGCGGCTTCGGCTTGAGCAAGTCCGGAATTCGCACTACGTATCGCTCCGGAATTCGCGGCAACTTCGGAAGCAGCGGCCTCAGCCATGGCCACCAGCACCACTCGCGGTCGACGTCGAAGACTTCGACCTTTACGAACGATACCGGGCAGAGTGTTCCGTCGGGTCGTCGTTTACGGATGTGACCGTCGACACAGAACCGAAACGGAAACCAGATCATCCACTCGTCCGGGCGAATCATCAGCTCCAGTGTCGCCGAACGCTTGCCGGACGAGACTTTGAAGTCCTCGGCTGTTAGCGTTCTCGTGTGACTCATCGAGCGCCTCGCCTCCTCCGGGTCTTCGCTCGGGCTGATATAGAGTTCGAGCTCGGCGTCTGCAGGGGCTTTGCCCGAAAGTTCGGCTTTACCGTCTTTCAGCTTGCCCTGGGCGACAAGTGCGCCATCGGGGCCAAAGGCAAAGGCGTAGAGATCCGCGCGTTTCGTGCGATCCTCGCCGCCTTCGAGATTAACTTTTGCGGAGATAGAAAACTCCGCCATTTTTTCTTTCATTTTATGTAACCTCCAGTCCTCGCTGCGGAGGACAGTGCGACAGTTCAACTGCCTAAGTGTAATATGGCACAGCCCTGTTAAGTTTGCGGTAAGAAAAGGACCTTTGGGCCATAGCGACCGCCCCCAACTACGAACTGCAACAAGGGATGTCGGTTCGACGTAGGAAATCGCGGTAACCGACCATCTATGGACATAAAGGGGGCAGGATCCCTTCCCAACCGCCTGCCCCCTTGCCTTAATTCGCTTCCCTTTATTGCAACGGCACCGGCTTTTGCGTCGTCTTGAAACGGATAGGAAGTGAATGAACGTGAACGAAAGCGAAGGCAAAGGAGGCATCCTACTGATCGAGGACGACGCCTTTGTGCAGGATGTGGTTAAGCATCATTTATCGAGCCAAGGCTATGAGGTGTGGGTTGCGTCCGATCCGGAAGCGGCCCGGCGAATGATGGACGAGCACGAACACGATGTACGACTCCTCGTGGTCGACTCAGGATTGCCGGTTCAATCCGGCGAAAGCATCGCCGATGAGCTGAAACTTCGATTCGGCAAACGTGTCCTGCTTATCTCGGGATATCCGCGCCCCGGAGAGCCGGAAGACGAGGAATACCCATTCCTGCAGAAGCCATTTACCGGCTCGCAACTCGTTGAGCGCGTCGAAGAATTGTTAGGATGATCTACGCTGTCGCTGTAGCTGCTCTTCAGATAGCGACTTCTCCTCCGCCCGCGCAGATTTCCCAGCTGGACTTCTTAATCGGTAAGTGGTCCGGATCCATTCAAGGGAGCAGCGTTCGACTGGAAGTTGCACACGGGCCGGGGAAGCGATCACTGCGCTATGAGCTGATTGTGTCTGGGAGAAACGTTCCTTCGTTTATCGACGACGGCTACTTGTGGTGGGACAGGGAGCCTGCAGCTTTTAGGTCGTTCGCGATGACGTCGGTGTCCAACGATCCTCGGCGGGAGATCGGCCGCATGGTCGACGGCTCCCTGATTATGGTGAGCGAGCCGTTCGAGGTAGACGGCAGATCCGAGCGGTCCCGACGGACTCTGAAACCCGCAAAGGACGGCCTCTCGTTTACGCTGCCGCGCGGAGGCATCGTCGGCGTCATCGG
>JAICGT010000196.1 GCA_025922995.1 Fimbriimonadales bacterium | reverse complement strand
TGAAAAAAGCTGGAGTCTCGTTTGCATGCCTCGGAAGAGAAGAGCGGTGCACCGGCGACCCGGCCCGCCGCACCGGCGATGAGTTTACTTTTCAAGCTTTTGCAGAAGCCAACGTCGCAACCTTCGAGCAGTACGGAGTCAAAAGAATTGTAACGGCGTGTCCGCACTGTTTCAACACAATCCGCAACGAGTATCCGGTGTTCGGCGGCAATTATGAAGTGTTGCATCATTCGCAGATGCTCGCCGAACTGATCGATGCCGAAAGGCTCATAGCGCCGTCGTTTGCCGACGGCAGCGTCGTGCTACACGACCCGTGTTACCTGGCCCGCATCAATGGTGAAGCTGACGCGCCGCGCAGGGCATTGGGCGTTCCATCGAATCTAAACGGCAAGGTTACGCCGGTAGAGCGATTCCTCTCGCAATCGATGGAGCCTGGAAACGCTATCGTAGAGCCTGAGCATTTTGCCCAGAAAACACTTTGCTGTGGCGCCGGAGGTGGGCGAATGTGGATGGAGGAAGAATCAAACCAACGCCCCTCGGATCGGCGAGCGAGAGAGTTGGTATCGACCGGTGCGCAGAAAATTGCCGTAGCGTGCCCGTTTTGCAGAATCATGCTGGACACGAGTGTCAATCAAGTGGAGGGCGGCGCGGACGTACAGCTTATCGACATCGTCGAACTTGTTCAGGCGGCTAATGATTAAAGCTGTCGGAATCGACGTCGTCGAGACAGCTAGAATTGTTGCAGCGATGGAGAGTAATCCTCGATTTGCAGCGAGAATCCTAACTCCTTTGGAATTGCAGCGCGTGACTACTCCGGCCTATCTCGCAGGGCGATGGGCAGCAAAAGAAGCGATTGCAAAAGCCGTTGGGACCCATCTGACTTGGCACGACGTCGAGATCGTCGAAGGCGAGCGCGGCGCCCCGGTAGTGCATTTCATTAATCACAAGCCGACGGGGAAAGTTCACGTATCACTTTCCCACGACAAGACAATCGCATCGGCGGTGGCCATATGGGAAGAATGACAAGAATCGCAATCATTGTAGGAACAAAGGGACGAGGCTCCAACATGCGTTCCATTATCGAGGCTTGCCAATCCGGCGTGCTAAATGCTGAGGTTGCCCTGGTGATCGCGCCCAGCGAATCATCACCTGCGTTGGTCGTTGCGCAAGACTTGAGCACAAAAACACTTGCGCTGCAAAACTTCGACATTGAGTTGCTCACAACTCTTGTTCGCCATGACATCGACCTGGTTTGCCTCGCCGGGTTTATGCGGCTGATTCCCAAGAACGTCGTCGAAGCGTTCGAATATCGAATGCTGAACATCCACCCTGCTCTGCTTCCGAAGTACGGCGGCCAGGGAATGTGGGGGATGAAGGTCCACGAGGCCGTCATTGCGTCGGGCGATCGAGAGTCGGGCTGCACGGTTCATTTTGTGACTGAGCGTTACGACGAGGGCGCAATCTTGCATCAATTGAAATGTCCGGTACTTGCCGACGACACGCCGGAGTCGTTGTCCGCTAGAGTCCTGCAGTTGGAACACGAATGCTATGTCCAGGCGATCCAGCTGTGGATCAGTCACAACGCTTAGGGCCGAAAGGCGTCGACATGATGCCGAATCTCAAGGCCGTCGAACGCAATCACGTCGAACCGCACCGTCATCTCCTTTCCGACAACCTCACCCAAATAGTGATTGGCGGCGAGCCACAATCTTTTACGCTTTGCAGCGCTAATCGATTCTTCCGGGCCCACCATGCCTCCGTGACGCCGCTCCTTGACCTCCACAAAAACCAACACGTCGTCAGCGGTCATTGCGACAATGTCGATCTCCGAAAAACCCGGCGCGACGTAATTCCGCGTCACGATCGTGTATCCGCTGTTTTGCAGAAATGCCGCGGCGCGGTCCTCCGCGTTCGCGCCTAAGCGCCGAGATCGAGGCATGGCTGCAGCCTTTCTCTAATCGGCGCAAAACTGCGGCGATGTAATGCGCACGGCCCAAATTCATCAAGCGCACGGAAATGCTCCGGCGTCGAATAACCGAAATGCCTTTCAAAGCCATACTCCGGATAATCCCGCGCCAATTCCGACATCAACGCATCCCGATGCACTTTCGCGATAATGCTCGCCGCAGCGATGCTCAAGTAAATCGCGTCGCCGTCGATCACCGGCTCGCACAAGCATTGCAAATCCGGCGCAGGCATATTGCCGTCGACCAATGCGCCGTCGACCATCCCCAAATCGCAGATCGCGAGATGCATCGCGTAAAGGCTCGCGCGCAAAATATTAATGCGGTCGATTTCGTCGACCTCGCAAACCGCCACTGACCATCGCGCGACCCGCTTAATTCGAGCAGCCTCACGCTCTCGGTCCACGCGCGTCAGCTTTTTAGAGTCGTCGATTCCGCCCCGTCGAAACCCCGGCGGTAGCAGAACTGCGGCGGCAACGACCGGTCCCGCAAGCGGCCCGCGCCCAGCCTCGTCTGCGCCCGCCCAGCCTGGCCGGTTCTTAAGCCGTTTTGCCAAGCAATTCCTCACGGTCTACGGTCGAAAACTCAACGCCGAACACATCCGTAAAAGACGAAACGACGTGCGGCATTGCGTCTTGGATGGTAACGTCGCCGCCGGTTTCCTTAGTCAAGGACGTCACCCCGTACCCTTGAATCCCGCAGGGAATGATCAAAGAAAAGGGCGTCAAATCGTTGTCGCAATTAAGAGCAATGCCGTGCATCGACACCCAGCGCGACACTCTAATCCCGATGGCCGCCACTTTCCGGTTGTTCACCCAGACTCCGGTATGCGGTGGAAAACGATAGCCTTCAATCCCTAACTTAGACAAAACGTGAATCATTGTTTCCTCTAAACCCCGAAGCCACTTATGCAGGTCATTGCCGACGTTGAAGATGGGATAGATCACCAGTTGCTTCGGCCCGTGGAAAGTAACGTCGCCGCCGCGGTCGGTGCGAATCACGTCGATTCCCTTCTCTCGATACTGCTCCGGCGTCAGCAGCAGGTTCGCTGGGTCGAATGACGCCCCGTGCGTTAGCACGGGATCGTGCTCGACGAACAGCAAAGTGTCGGGCACCCGCTCGGCAACCCGCGCAACATGCACGCGCTTCTGAAGGTCCCAACAAGCCTCGTATCCCATCCTGCCGAGGTCGATCACGAGCGCCACGTCCGGATTATGGCAGGCAGGACAAAGCGCACCGACACAGAACTTTACAAGCACGATGGAACACTACGAGCCGCCGATCAAGCTGGGCTTCATCGCGAACAACGACGACGAAGCCGACATCAAGTGGGCGCAGGCAAACAACCTGCCTTACGTCGAATACAACTACCACGTCGATTTCGACGACACATTCCCCAATAAGCTGCAACTCGGCATTTGGCTGCGGCAGCATCTTGTTCATCCGGCTGCCGTAGGTTGCTGGGGGCAGGAGTTCATCAGCAAGGACTCCGGAGCGAAAGAAGCAGCGGTGAGACGCCTCAAAAGCACCATCGACTTCGCGGCGGAGATTCACTGCCCGATCGTCATGACCGGCGGCGGCGACCGGGAAGGCGACGACTTGGGCGCTAAGCTCAAAGACGTCATCGAGGTCTATAAGCCCATCATGGACCACGCCGCGGAAAAAGACGTTCGCCTTTGCTTTTACAACTGCCACTGGGTCAAT
>JAICGT010000195.1 GCA_025922995.1 Fimbriimonadales bacterium | reverse complement strand
TGAAAGTGTTTCCCGAAGAATTCGAGTACTACATCGCGAACGGCCGCAGCATGGTGCAGGGGCCGGAAGCCGAGCGCATGATGCCGGAATCGATGGTTATTGCCTGATGTTTGTCACTGCATTGGCGATTGTCGCGGTACAGGGAGTTTGGTGGGATGCGTCAGTTTCGGCTTCGCTGGCGAGGGTGCCGGAAGTGCGGCGGAAATGGGAGGATGCGATACGCGAGGCGCCCGGATCGGCGCGAGCATCGATTGCTTATTTATTGGCCGATTTGCCGATGAGTGATTTGACGCTCGTTTCCCCTGCGGCATTGCTGAAGAATGTTCGCCTAGCTGCCGAGGCGAGGAAGTCAGTGCCGTGGCTAGTGCCACGCGAAACATTTTTGGACAGTGTTTTGCCGCACGCGGTTGTTACCGAGCCGCGGGATTTTATGCGCGAAGAGTTTATGCTTCGGTATCTGGCGTTTGCAAAGCAATTCGAGTCGCCAGGACAAGCAGCGTATGCGCTAAATAAAGCGCTTTTTGCGGATTACAAAGTTGTTTACAACACGCTTCGGTTGCGGACAGACCAAAGTTCGCGCGAGACGATTGCGCAGGGAATGGCGACGTGCACGGGGTTGTCTATCATG
Source organism: Fimbriimonadales bacterium (assembly GCA_025922995.1). GTDB lineage: Bacteria > Armatimonadota > Fimbriimonadia > Fimbriimonadales > ATM1 > JACDEQ01. The sequence continues at coordinate 3,050 of JAICGT010000195.1, read as the reverse complement.
CTCGTTGAGGCGTGCCGAGCCGTGGGAATTCCGGCAAGGCTCGCGGGTATTCACACCTGGCCGGGCAAAACCGGGAACCACACCTGGGTGGAAGTGTGGGACGACGGCTGGCATTTCGTCGGCGCGGCAGAGCCCGACCCGCAGGGGATTGATCATGCATGGTTCGTCGAGCAGGCGAAAACCGCAATCGAAAGCGAGCCGTTGAATGCAATTTTTGCAGTCAGCTATCGGAAAACGGGAGTCTATTTTCCGCTTGCGTGGAACCCAGAAGCGAGGATAAGCGCGGTCAATGTAACGGGTCGGTATACGCGGTAGACTCGGTGCATGAGAATGCTTTTGACCGTACACATTCCGAACGAGCCGTTTAACACGCTCGTAAGAACCAAGCAAGTCGGGCCGCTGATTAATCGTATCATGGAGCACGTGAAGCCAGAAGCCGCGTACTTCACCGAAATGCACGGGCAGCGCGGCGGGATTCTTATCGTCGACGTCGCCGATCCTTCGCAGATTCCGGCTTTGTGTGAGCCTTTCTTTTTGCACCTCGATGCGGAGTGTGAGATGCGAGTAGCCATGAGCCCCGAGGACTTGGCGAAAGCCGACCTGGACGGCATCGCTGATAAGTGGGCTTGAGCTAAGTCGCCGGTTCAATGGGCTTTGCTTTCCCGGGTGGTGCAGAAGCTCACGTCGGGCCCAGCGCGACGGGACGCCTGCTCTTCGACACGCTACTGCCGAGAAGTGTGATACCATTGGTTCAACGTTGTCGACCTACAACAAGGCAAGGTTGACCAGATAGCCGCAATTGCTGGAGGAAAGAGCAAATGAGAAGGACAGTAGCTATGTCCGGTTTAGCGTTTTTCGCGGTTTCCGTGCAGGCCATCGACTTTGAGGCTCCGAAGTACGTTGGCTCCGCTTCGGGAACGGTTCTTACGGGTCAGAACGGATGGTACAACCCGATCGGGGGCAGCGCTGATTGGGACGTATTCACCTACGCCGGCAATAGCATGGGCATCGTGGCGAACCCTGCCGGCGGAGGAGACCAATTCGCCGGAGGCGTTGCGGAGGAAGGTCCCGGATTCGCCCGCGCTCAGAAGGATTTTGCTTGGTCATACCATGAATTTGTCGTCAGCTATGACGTCAACCACCGCTCTCTTGGTCAGTTTGCGGAGCAGAATTTAGGCTCGTGGTCACTGCAGCCCAGCACAACAAACATAGCCGGCCAAGACTTGCATCGATGGGATGATCCGTTCACGGCCCAAACTTGGCACCTTGTGTTTAACTTGTACAATGCCGCAGGCACTTTCTTGATCGAGCAATTGCCCGGCCCTGCATGGATGGGCCTTCTAACAAATCATTGGTACCGCATCGAGCACACGATCTCGTTTGTGACGAACCGTTGGTCGCAAACATCTATTACCGACCTTCATACCGGCACGACGAACACATTCATGCCGACCAACTGGTATATGTCCGGCGGGAGCACACCGACGCTCCGACTGCCGACTGCCTCCCGGTTTTTCGCCGGAGGTTCAGGGTCTCCAGGCAACGCATTCGCATTGGACAACTTCACAATTGTTCCCGAACCGAACACGATCTTGGTAATCGGCGCCGCCCTCAGCTTGCTGACCGTTCGCCGTCGCGTTCTCCGGGCTCCCGGCGCTCGCAGCAAGATCGATGTGATTGAAGATAGGAGGATACAGTGAGGAAGAAAGTCAATGTTATGGTAGGACTGGTTGCAGCGTTTATCGCAGGAATCGTGTTGGGCGCTGTTGTCGAGTTGCAGCCCGATGCGCGCGAGCCCGCGGTGGAGAATGAAGAAGCCTGGGTTGCAGATTCGCTGAACACGCTGAAGGGTTCTTTCCCTGACGCATTTCCGGAAGACCTGGAAATGGAGTTGGGCCGAGCATACGGACCGGAGGCGATGAGGCTGTTCGTTACGACGAAGAGCGACTATTTGGATGCCAAGGCGAGATGCGGGGTGATGCAGTAGCTCACCCCGGGGCACCCGTGGCACCGGCGCACTCATCTCTCACGTTTACCTTTCTAAAATACTCGCATTTTTCTGGAGATTCACTCGGCTCATTTTCGGGCTGAACTTCTCTGGGTGTCGAGAGCTTGCTCCTATACCTATAGGCCATTGAGAGCGCAAAGGTAAACCAACTTTCTTGCCCATTACCGGCTCTTGAGGATTTGGCTCACTTGGGAAGAAAGATTTCAGAGACGACCGCGCGGTGGTCTGAGGCGACCGTGTTAACAACTTTAGAAGCCGAAGGAACGAATCCGAAGCCGGCATAGATGTAATCGATCCTGCGCATCGGGAAGGTCGCCGGCAGCGTGTAACCGTAACCTCGCGACGTTGCGGCGAAGCAATCGCTCAGTTGCGAGCGTAGCATTCGATTCACCCTGCCTTGCGGGTTGGAATTGAGGTCACCGGCGAGTATGGTTGGCAGGGCTGCATCCGCGATAACCCTTTCCAAGGCGGCTATTTCGACCATGAGATTCGAGAAGCTTCGCCCGTTTTGTCGAGATCATCCGAAGGAAAGTGCTGCAAGTGAACATTAATGATTCGGATCGGTTTGCCGTGGAAGCGAAGCTCGGCAATTAGGGCGCGACGGGCGCCCTCGCGAAGGACTTTTCGATCGATTCGGGCTATCGGCAAACGGCTTGCAATCGCGAGGCGACCTGCGCTTGCGAAATCATAACCCTTTAGCAGGGTCGCGAATTCGTGCTCTTTGCCGGTCGTCGGCATTTCTTGAAGACACACCACGTCGGGGCTTTCTTTTCGGATAGCGTTTGCGACTTCCTCGATATCGTAATTGTTGAATATCTGAACATTGAACGTCATGACGCGCAGAGTTGGCCCGGACTCACCTCTTGGATAGCCGAGGCAGTATCCTGCCTGGAATACGACGATAGCTAAGAGAAGGGCGAAGTTTACGATTGCCCATAGACGGCGCCTCTTTATGAAGGCGTATATCATGACGGCGAATGAGATAACAGCCCAGACAAGCGCGGGCACTGCCATCGTGAGGTAGACCGGCAAACTCGCCTCG
>JAICGT010000194.1 GCA_025922995.1 Fimbriimonadales bacterium | reverse complement strand
GCGGCAAAAATCTCCTGAACTTTGCCGCTTCCTACGTAGGTGGCGCTCGTCGGCTTGCTCACGCGCTGGTGGATTGTTCCTGCCGGCTCCGCGCCCGCCGCCTCGGTCAAGGCGGTTAGTTCCTCTTCGGAGTAGATGTCGAGGTCCGCGTCTTCATGCACGAGCACGAGAAGCGCCCTTTCGGCAGGCGCTCTCGTTTCAGATGTTACTCGTGGCATGAAGTCGCGTTTTTAACTCTATAGGCGGATCTCGAAAAGTTTGACGCCTGCCGAAAAGGACAAGCCGCTAAAGTTGATGCCTTCGAATTTGCTGTACCAGTCGTAGCGAGCTTCGACGTAGAACTGTCGGCTGAAGCTTACTCCGAAGGCTGCGTTGGCGTTCACGCCGAAGCCGTTCTTGTCGACACCGAACGAATCCGAATTGACGTCTGCGTAATACGGGCCGACCCGAATTGCCACATAGGGCATAAAGTCGGTGCTCTCACTAAACGACTTGGTGTAACCGAACGTTAGCGGGATGAGCGTAACTTCGTCTTCAAGCGTGAATCCGCCGCCCTTGCCGCTCTCCGGGACAAAGGTCGAGTGGCTTCGTCTTAGGAAGCCGATGTCGAACGTGAATCGCCAGTTTCCCGGCTGCTGGAATCCAAGCGGAGATACGCCCACGCGGAACCAAGTACTGCCGAACACGTCCTTCGTCTCGGAATTCGAGGGCAGGTAAACGCCCAGATCGACGCCAACCGGTATCTGCGCCATTGCGCTAATTGTGGCTCCACATGCGATCAGAACCAGCGAAAGCTTCTTCATTGTCTCCTCCAAATGTATGTTGTGGCTGCGGTTAGCCGCAACCGTCGACCGTGACAATCAGTCTCCCCGAGCGGCTCTCACCCCACGAGCATGACCTCGTGGCGGGGTATATCACTCCGTATGCACGGCCTTCTGCAGATTAGTATAACCGCCGAAACACCAGAATGTGTGCCCACGTACACAACAGAATGGGCATCAGGCATGGATTTAAGAGCCAATGAGGCGCTGGAGCTAGCTCCAATGGAACGAAAGGCAGTGGGCACGGGTATCCGAATCGCCATTCCTGAAGGGTACGAAGGGCAAGTGCGTCCGCGGTCGGGACTAGCGCTGAAGCATGGCGTCAGCATTCCGAACGCGCCCGGTACGATCGACGCTGACTACCGCGGTGAGGTGAAGGTGATCCTGGTGAATTTGGGATCGTCTCCGGTAAGCGTCGCGCGAGGAGACCGAATTGCCCAACTCGTGATCTGTCCGGTTGTGCGCGCCGAATTGCTCGTCACGAACGACCTGCCGGGTACCGTACGGGGTGAAGGCGGGTTCGGCAGCACGGGAGTGTCGGCTTGAAACTCTGCGATAAGTGCTTCTTTGTGCTCGAACCCGACTGGACGTTCTGTAAGGAGTGTGGCGCACCGATCGGCGAAGCGAGCGCGACGGAAAGCGACGCCGTCGTTTATCCGGAGATCGCGCGCTCGAACCTGCTGCGACTCCGCGGAGACATCGCGGAGGCGGAGAAGGTGTGCCTGGGCGTGCTAAAGCGGTTTCCTAACAACCCCGCCGCCCACGGCATGATGGGCGACCTGTCGTTCGAAACCGGACGTCTCGACGAGGCGCGCCGGTGGTATGAGATGGCGCTGGACCTGACGCCGAATGACGAGGGCTTGCGCCGTAAGTTGAAAGCCGTCGCCGAGGCTTCCGCTGATGAACGTACGGCATCGACCCTTGCAGATCTCGAGGTAACTCCCAAGTCCGGCGCGACGGTGGCAGCGATGCTTGGTGTCGTGGCGCTCGTTGTGATTATGGGCGCGCTGATGTTCTGGCTGGGATATGCGAATAAGAAGACGCGGGCCGATGTGATCGACCCTATCTCGATCAACGGAGAGGCGCCGCCCCGGGGTCCAACTACGACGACGCCGGTTGTCGAAAACCCCCAGACTCGCCCCGAGGTACCAGACCCGCGGCCGGCAGTCGGCGTGGCAATGACCGCCGAGGAAGCCGCCGCGTTATCCGCAGTCGGCTCCGAACTCGAAGGCGTCGGCGCCCGAGTAGTCGGAGTGATTCTCGATCCGACGGGAGCGGTCGCGACGGTCACTGCCGGAAACTCCGACCGGATCGACGCGGCTCAGGTTGGGGCGTGGCTCGTGCGGAGGGGGTCGCCACAGGCTTTCGTAAGGATTATCGACCCTGCGTCGCGCACCGTCAGGTTTTCCGCGACCATTACGAAAGCGGCAGTGGATGCGGCTACGGGCGAGCCTGGAAGCGCCGAGTGGGCGGCGTCCATACTCGGCAGCGGGTAGAGTTCAACTTGTCCGGTGAGTTCGGACAGGAGGCACGTCACATGAAAAAGTTCTTGTTCGCCGCGATCGTCTTTGTCGCGGCTGTCGGGGTTTTCGCATCGACCTTAACGATCACAGATAAAGCCGGGAAGAAAATGGGTAAGGCGACCTACTCGTTTACCAATGCGTCCGGCAAGCTGACGACCAAGCTCGTCATGACGATGGAGGAACAAGGCGCCAAGGTCGTCATGGACATGGCCAACGTCTACACGGCGGCGGGCGACCCCATTTCGGCACGAGTCATTACAACGGCCAATTTCCAAGGCAACTCGATGAAAACGACGACCTCGGTGAGCTTTAGCGGAAGGAAAGCGACTGTGGTAAGCAACGCGATGGGCAAAACCAGCAACAAGAGTTTCACGTCACCCGGGAACGTAAACGATAAGTCGATGGTCTGGTTTGCAGGCAAGATCCCGGCTGTCGGAACGTCGACGGTGTTCTATAGCTTTGAGCCGATGTCCCTCAGCTGGTCCAAGACGACGGCAAAGTATCACGGGACCCGAAGCGTGAAACTCTCTAAAGGCACCGTGACAGCGCATGTGATGACACAAACATCTGATATCGAGTCCACGAAGGTGTATTTCACGGCCAATGGCGACCTGCTGCGTCTCGAATCGAGCGACATCATCGTATCGCAGTAACCATGTCGGAGCGGACGCCGGAACAAGCGATACGTGCCGCTCAACATAGCTTCGTTCTCGAGTGGGGGCGCATGAGCAGCAGTTGGGGAATCAACCCGACGATGGCTCAGATCCATGCGCTCCTGTTCATAACCGGAGAGCCGATGGCGATGGACGACATCATCGATCGGCTTGGCATCTCGCGAGGGAACGCGTCGATGAATTTGCGAGACCTCATGGACTGGGGCGTCGTTCGCAGATTCCGAAACCCTGGGGACAGGCGCGACACGTACGTCGCAGATACCGACCCGATCATCATGATCTCGCGAGTCGTTCGCGAGCGAAAGCGTCGCGAGATCGATCCCACAGTCGAGGTACTCAAAACATGTCTGCATATGGCTTCCGGGGAATCGGAGTCTGAGAGCGCATTCCGCGCAAAGGTTCAGGTCCTGCTGGACTTGTTCGACCTTATCGACCATGCGTTCAGGTTCGCGATGGCGGATGACGAGCGCTCAAAATGGCTTTTCGAGCGTCGCGACGAAATCAAACGTCTCTTAGAGCAAATGGGAGGATCGGATAAATGACGCACAGCCCGTGGAAGGTTCGGCTTATTTTGTTCATCGGTCTGCTCTTCGTAGCTTCGACCTTGCTTGCTCCGACCACGTGGATGGTTGGCTTGCTCCTCCTGGTGGCAGCCACATTCTT
>JAICGT010000193.1 GCA_025922995.1 Fimbriimonadales bacterium | reverse complement strand
GGAGTTATTCACAGGCTCGACAGTCGACGCTCCGATTCAGGATAGTCGTTGCGCCGCAGAAGCAACGGCAACAGGCTGAACTGATGCGAAATCCCGTTCTCGTTCGACGCGCCACTGAGACTGATGCTCAGAGTGTCGCGCAACTTTCAGGCGAACTGGGCTACGCAGCGAATGCCGAAGTGATGCGCGATCGCATCCGCAAGGTTTTGGCCTCTGATGCTGATCTGTTGATCGTCGCCGTAGATGAAACTCGCGAAGTGGTTGGCTGACTGCAGGCGCACGCTGCTCACGTGGTTGAGACCGGTTTTCGAGTGGAGATTTTAGGTTTGGTTGTTGCTGAGAAGATGCGACGCCGCGGCGTAGGGAGGTTGTTAGTCGAAGCAGCAGAGAGTTGGGCCAGGAGTTTGTCAGCCGAGGCGGTCGTCGCGCGGACAAATACTAAGCGGATCGAAAGCCAGCCCTTTTATTCGGCGCTCGGCTACACGACAACGAAGACTCAGGTGGTGTATCGCAAGGCGCTGCGGCAAAGTCCCCCGTGACGGCAGGCCGCCTACGTTGGCTTTTTTCTTGTTTGACCTCAATTCGGGGAGCAACTTGTGACATCATGAGAATTGCATCCCTTTCTCTAATTGCTCTTTCGTGCCTCCAGTGGGTCTCATCCCTTCAAGCTTCGACGCCGGTCACGACGAACACCGCGATGCCTAAACCGATCGATGCGCGAATGTTTCGATATCCCGACGTTTCGGCGACGCAGATTGCATTCGTTTACGCGGGCGACATCTGGCTGGCGCCCAGGCCGGGTGGCTTCGCGCAACGCTTGAGTTCGCCGCGCGGCGAGGAATCATTTCCGCGGTTTTCTCCCGACGGATCGCAGATCGCGTTCAGCGGGAATTACGATGGGAACACCGACATTTATGTCGTGTCAGTCTACGGCGGATTGCCACGGCGTGTGACGTATCACGGGTCGACGGACCGCGTGCTCGATTGGTTTCCCAACGGCAACGAGGTTCTGTTCGCGACTTCACGCACGAGCCACAAGGACCGCTTCAACCAACTCTATCGCGTCGCCCACAAAGGCGGATTGCCGACGAGGCTTCCGATTCCTTACGGCGAGTTCGGATCGATTTCTCCGGATGGCAAAACGCTGGCCTACATCCCGATCAGCGTCGATTTCTCGACCTGGAAGCGCTACCGCGGTGGAATGAACCCGGATATTTGGCTGTTCGACCTGGAGACGTTCGCAGCGAAAAACATCACCCAGGACGACGCCGCCAACACGCAACCGATGTGGCATGGCCAGGTGCTCTATTTCCTCTCCGATCGCGACAAGAACAAGAGGGCAAACATCTGGGCCTACGACGCCAAGAAGGAAAAAATACGGCAGGTTACATTTTTTGAGGAGTTCGATGTGCATTTTCCGAGCATCGGCCCTTCGGACATCGTCTTCGAAAATGGAGGCGGACTTTACCTGCTCGATTTGGGTACGGAGAAGTACCGCGAGGTTTCGATCCAGGTGGTGACAGATCGCGCAACCTTGAAACCGCGCCTGGAAAACGTATCGAAATTTATTCGCAACCCGGACATTTCGCCGTCGGGCAAGCGGGCGCTATTCAGCGCGCGCGGCGAAATCTTCACTGTGCCGGCCGAGCACGGGATCGTGCGCAACATCACGCGGAGTTCCGGGGTGGCAGAGCGATATCCGAAGTGGTCTCCTGACGGACAGCACATCGCCTATTTTAGCGATCGCACTGGCGAGTATGAGTTAACACTTCGTGCCTCTGATGGTTCGGGGGAAGAGACGGTGTTGACGAAGCTGGGGCCCGGCTACCGTTACGCGCCACACTGGTCGCCCGACAGCAAGAAGATCGCCTTTATCGATCAGGCGATGAACGTGCACGTTCATGATCTCGACAAGAAAGAAACCAAAGAAATCGACAAGCAGCTTTGGCAATACCACGGCGGCCTGAGTTCGTTCACATTCAAATGGTCGGCGGACAGCCGCTGGCTTACGTACGCGACCGATCTGGAGAATATGAACAGCGCAATTGCGCTCTACGATACGAAGGAGGGCAAACGCCACGTTGTGACCAGCGGATTTTATAATGATGAGGCGCCAGTGTTCGATCCCGATGGCAAATATTTGTATTACCGGTCCGGCCGGGAATTTTCGCCGATCTATAGCGATCTGGACAACACTTGGATTTATCCGAACACGTTGAACCTCGTCGCGGTGCCGTTGCGCAAGGACGTGGCTTCGCCGCTGTCGCCTCGAAACGACGACGAGCCCGGCAAAGAAAAGGAGAAGAAAGAGAAAGAGAAGGATAAGGAGAAGCAGGAGGACCCTGAAAAGAAGAAGGACGAACCGGAATTAGGCGACAAGAAGACAGAAGAGAAAAAAGACGAAAAGAAATCCGAGGAGACGAAAGAAGATAAGAAGGACGAAAAAGGGGACGAGAAGAAATCGAAGGATGAGAAGCCGCCGAAGCCGGTTGAGATCGATATCGAGGGGTTTGAAAGACGCGCCGTAGTTCTGACGCCGAAAGCCGGATATTACGGCGATATGGAAGCAGTATCGGGCAAACTGCTTTATCGGCGCTTTCCTCGCGCGGGCTCGGGCGACGAGAAATCGACATTGCTCTACTACGATCTGGAGAAGCGCGAAGAGAAAACCATCATGGACGATGTTGACGACGCGATTCTCTCGGCCAAGCGCGACAAAATCCTGGTTCGTCGCAAGAGCGAGTACGCGATCGTCGAGCCAAAGGAATCGCAGAAATTCGACAAGAAGCTGGCGACGGGTTCTTTCGAAACGGCGATCGACCCGGCCCAGGAATGGCAGCAGATCTTTGCCGACACGTGGCGATTGGAGCGGGATTTCTTTTACGACCCGGGCATGCACGGCGTCGATTGGAAGCTGATGCGCGCGCGCTATGAACCACTCCTCAAAGACGCGGTCACACGCTGGGACATCAACTACGTGATTGGCGAGTTGATTGCGGAATTGAACTCGTCGCACACCTACCGTAGCGGCGGCGAAACCGAAAGCGGGGACTCACGTGGCGTAGGTTACCTTGGCGTCGATTTCACGCTCGAAAACGGCGCTTACCGTATCAAGAAAATCATCGAAGCTGCGGAATGGGATGCCGAAGTGCGCTCGCCGCTGCGGCGGCCCGGCATCGAAGTGAAAGAAGGGGATTATCTGCTGGCGGTGAACGGATTGGATGTCGACGTGGAGCAGGAACCCCACGCCGCATTCCAGGGATTGGCCGACAAGCCCGTGCTGTTGACGCTCAACGACAAGCCGACCAAGGAAGATGCCCGTGAAGTTCTGGTGCAAACGCTCTCGAGCGAATACCGGCTGCGGCACCTGGCCTGGATTGAATCCAACCGCAAAAAGGTGGAAGAAGCGACCGACGGCAAGGCGGGTTACGTGTATGTTCCTGATACCGGACGCGGCGGGCAGAACGAATTAGTGCGGCAATTTCGGGCGCAATTTCACAAGCCGGCGCTCGTAATCGACGAACGAATTAACAGCGGCGGGCAAATCCCGGATCGGGTCGTCGAACTCCTCGGTCGGTCGGTGATCAACTATTGGGGCGTAAGGGACGGACGCGATTGGCCGTGGCCTCAGATTGCGCATAGCGGTCCCAAGGTGATGTTGATCAATGGCTGGAGCGGTTCCGGCGGCGATTGT
>JAICGT010000192.1 GCA_025922995.1 Fimbriimonadales bacterium | reverse complement strand
AGCCGAGGCGGCGGCAGGCTTGAAACGGACCCGAGCAGGGTTGCGGCGAGCCGCCTCATATTGGACTACCTCCGTTCTCGCACGGAGCGCAACGTCATTTTGTTGGGTGACTTCAACGACACTCCGGGAGATACAAGTGTAGACATTTTGGAATCCGGCCGATACGACGGCAAGCACAAGGGCGAAACATTTATGGTCAACTTAATGCAGCCGTTCTACGACGAAGACTTTGTTACTCAGGGCTATTTCAGGCTGTATCGAGGAACTCCTAAGAAGCCTATTGTTCGAGGCGCAAAAGCGGATAACGACCGTTTAAGGGGAACAGACTATTTATTTCCACGTGATGTCAAAGTAACTCAGGCGTTGTTCGATCAAATTCTCGTTTCAAAGCACCTGTCGTCGGGCGTCGACCAAGCAGCAATCTATTTTGGCAAGAACGCGCTCACTGGGAGCGAAAGCGACGTTAGGCGAGACAAGGAGGGCGTGGCCACCATTTATAGGCAGGGGACATTGGCGAGCGACCACTTGCCGGTTTACGCCGACATCAACCTCGATGCGATCGTATCCAGCGGCGCTCCCAAATAAAGTTGAGCACGTGGCCGGCCACAATGAGGCAAGCCCCAATGCCCACGACAATAATGGAAGCAGGAGATTGAGCGTGCTCGTCCGGAGTGCGGCTCGACAAGGGCTCTCCGGCGGTCAGCACCCAGTTCCCGAAGATTATCGCTGCCATTCCGCACGCGAAGAGAACGGCAGGCATCCTGAACCCATGCCTGACGAACCCATGGCGCAGGGCAAAACCGCCGACACCGATCGCGGCTGTCATGAGCAGAACCTCAAGCCAAAGGGAGTGAACAAGCGCCCCCGCAAAGGGCAAGAGAATTGGAAGAGCGAGGCAGTGAATGGCACAAATAAATGAGAGGATTCCACCAGCGAGGTCCCACTTCCCGGCGCGCTCGTGCCCATGGCAATCTCTACTCATTAGCGCAAGACTTTGCGGCAGCTTCTAAAATGATTCGAGCGATATTGAATTTCGAGTCCTGTCGTAATTCGACTTGCCTTCCGTCGGAAAAGTAAAGCACGCCCTCGTTGTCGTCCGCATCGAAACCTATGTCGGCCCGCGAAACATCGTTTACGACGATTCCCTGCAATCGCTTGTCATTGAGTTTTTTAAGCGCGTATTCTTGGTGGCCATGAGTTTCGGCGGCAAATCCGATTATCGAAAGGTGTGGATAGCGCTCCCTCGCAGCCAGCAAAATGTCCGCATTCGGAACGAGATTTATCGAAATCGTATCGGCCTTCTTTATTTTTTCAGAGGATGCCCCGGCCGCGCGATAATCTGCAACCGCCGCTGCGCCGACCAGCAAGTCAGCCGACGCGCACGCCGCAAGCGTCGCTTCCAACATTTCCGCAGCCGTTTCGACTCGGATAACCGCGGCTTTCGGCGGCGGAATAATCGAAACTGGACCCGTAACAAGCGTCACTTTCGCACCCATCGCCAATGCTGCGCGCGCAAGCGCGAACCCCATTTTCCCGCTGGAGCGGTTGCTCAAGTACCTAACAGGGTCGATAGCTTCGCGCGTCGGTCCGGCGGTTATTACAACGTGCTTCCCATCGAGCAGTTCAGAGCGGAATGCCGCCTGCGCCACCGCATCGACGATCGCATCGATGCTCGCCAGCTTTCCCTGCCCCTGCTCTCCGCATGCGACGTCGCCCTCGGCCGGCTCGACCACAACCGCCCCACGCGAGCGCAAGCGGGCGAGGTTCGCCAGGTTCGCTTCCGAGGCAAACATCTGCGGATTCATCGCCGGAGCAATCACGAGCGGTGCATCTGAGGCAGAAACCAGCGTCGTGAACATGTCCTCGGCCCGCCCATCAGCGAGCAGGGCAATCGCGTTCGCCGTAGCCGGGCAAACCAAAATGCATTCCGCCTCACGAGCCCAATCGATATGCGCCATCCGCCCTCTAATCGGTTCGTCGAAAACTTCCGTCACCGCCGGCTCTCCGGTGAGCGCCTCGAACAACGCCCGCGAAACAAACTGCTCTGCGCTCCGCGAAAGGCACACGCGAACGGAAAAGCCCCGCCTCATCAATTCCCTGCAAACGTCGGCAGCGCGGTAGGCTGCGACGCTTCCGGTAACGCCCACAATGACGACTTTGCTCATCTTTGGCGGCCCGCCACAATACTCTCGATCTCGTCGACGGCACGCTCGACGTCATCATTAACGACCCGCGCCGAATAATGTACGGCAGCCGCCATCTCCCTTTTCGCATTCTCGATCCTTAAACGTATCTGCAAAGGCGTCTCCGTATTCCTAAGTCGCAGCCTCCGCTCCAACTCTTTCATAGAGGGGGGCTCGAGAAAAATACTGGTCTCACCGTTCAACTTAGGCATCGCCGCCAGCGCGCCTTGAACATCGATCTTCAGAACTGCGATTTTTCCAGCGGCAGTTATGGCTGCAAGGCCGTCTATTGGCGTTCCGTAACGGTTTCCATGCACTTCTTTATGTTCCAAAAATGCTCCCGACTTCGCCATCTTCAAGAAAGTTACTTCATCTACAAAGTGGTAATCCACTCCGTTGCTCTCGCCCTCTCGCGGCTTTCGCGTTGTGTACGTGACAACACGCTCGACGCGCGGATTACGCTTCTTCCAAGCGTGGATGACGGTGTCCTTGCCCGCGCCGCTGGGACCCGATATGATGACAATCGACCCATTTTTCATGAGTGCAGTTTCGCGATGGCATCGGCAACGCGATGGGGGTCATGTCGAACAACATCACTCTCTGATATCAAATTCGCTAAAATCGGCTTATAGCCCATTGCCTTAATGCGCTCCGCGTCCGGGATAACCATGGTCTGCCCAAAGTCCTGATACCGCTCCAAAGCTCTCGCCGAGGGCTCGGCTTTATTAACAAGAACGTAGTCGAAAATTCTCCTGCCGACCCCCTCTTCAATTGCGGCGACATGATCGGCGGCAGTAAAATTGTCACTCTCGCCTGGCTGCGTCATAACATTGCAAATGTAAACCTTGATCGCTTCCGATTCTGCAATTGCATTTGCGAGCCCGGGCACCAAAAGCGGCGGCAGCACGCTCGTGAAGATAGACCCCGGCCCAATGGCGATGACGTCCGCACTGCGAAGTGCGCTCAGAGCTTCTTCGACGGGCTTGCAGTCCGGCGGGTCTAAATGAATACGCTTAATCCCGAGACGCGAGTCGACGATTTTCGACTCCCCAACCAAAACGCTCCCATCCTCCATCTCCGCGCGCAGCCGGACGGTATCGAGTGTAGCCGGAACGACGCGCCCTTGAATTGCCAAAACCCTGCTAATCTCCCGAACAGCACGGTCGAAGTCACCCGAAATGTCGACCATCGCGGCGATCAAAAGATTGCCCGTGCTGTGGCCGCTTAAAGTCCCCGACGCCCCTTCGAAACGATGCTGAAACAAATCCGTCATCGACTTCTCCGCATCCGCGAGCGCAACCAAACAGTTCCGAATATCGCCGGGCGGCAAAATCTTTTTGTCGGTCACGAGCCGTCCGCTCGAACCGCCGTCATCCGTCACGGTGACAATTGCGGTAATACGATTCGTCTGGTGTTTCAGCCCAAGCAATAACGTCGAAAGCCCGGTGCCACCACCGATAGCAACGATATCCGGCCCCGCCGCAAGCGCTTGCCGCCGTAACACCTGATTAACGATTCGCCCCTCGTGCCCAGGATT
>JAICGT010000191.1 GCA_025922995.1 Fimbriimonadales bacterium | reverse complement strand
CGCTGCCGGTGAGCGCATTCTTCCGGCACTCGCTCGTGCTGGCTTACGCCTTGCCAAGCAAGGTCCTGCAGCCCCTACTCCCCCCGGGCCTTTCCGTGGACAGCCATGGCGACTACGGCTTCATTGCGATTGCGATGGTGCAAACGGAGTCCCTGCGCCCCAGCTTCCTTCCCAAGATCTTCGGTCAGAATTTCTTCTTGAGCGGATATCGGATTTTCAGTCGGTACAAAACGCGTCACGGTAAGAATCTCAGAGGACTGAGGATTCTTCGAAGCGACACCGACAAGAAGCTGATGGTCGCTTCCGGAAACCTGCTCACGCATTATAGGTATCAGAAAGCAAATGCCACAACGAGATTTGCTGATAGTTGTCTTGAGGTCACAATCACGACACCCGAGGCTATTGCCGACTTGCATGTGACGGCAAGAATTAGCGATGAGAATGCTACGCTGCCCAGTAGCTCGGTATTTGCAGACTTTAAGGAAGCAAGGCGGTTCGCCGGACCTCTGCCGTTCACTTTCGACTACGAAGAAGAAACGAATTCGATAATCATGATCAGGGGTGTTCGCGAAAATTGGAATCCGACATTGGTGTCGGCAGACGTTCACAAAATAACCTTCTTTGACCAGCCGGCTTTCGAGGGCGTTACTCCGATTTTTTCGAGCGCATTCCACGTTCAAGATATTCCATATCGCTGGGAGCGTGGCATACGCGAGACGTTGGCATGATCGGTCAGCCGAGAGGACGCCTGCAGGGAACTTGCGAAATTATCCAATACAACCTGCATCAGTACTTGGGCGCGCTCGGCTTTTTAGTTCTGGCAGTCGCCGCCTTGCTATTTCTTCAGCTATCGTCGATCCTTTTGTGGGTCCTGCTATTCGCAATTGCGATTGTGGGCTACTGGTCGATTGCGTCGATTATCGTCTCGTATTTCGTTTATGACGCATCACGAATTTACGATCCGGTATGGATGCGTACGCTGATCGACGATCGGCCGGCGAAATGGGCGAATATGCATGCGGGAGTGGATGACTTCAGCGGCCCGTTGTCTAGCGCTTACGGGCAACCTCTTTATAATTGGGACATTTTCGATGACGGAATAATGACCGAACCTTCGATTCAGCGCGCTCGCTCTATCAGGGGCAATGCGCCCGCTGCCCCAGTGGACTTCAGGGAATTGCCTTGCAGCGTAGGTGAATTGGACGCGATTTTTGCTTTCTTCGTACTGCACGAAATCCGAGACGCCTCGCTTCGTCGAAAATGCTTCGACGAAATCGCACGATGCACCGCGCCTTCCGGCAAGTTGGTCATTGTCGAGCACCTTCGTGACTTTCCGAATTTCATTGCGTTTGGACCTGGCTTCCTACACTTTTGGCCGCGATCCGAATGGTTACAGTCTGCGTCGTTAGCCGGCTTCGAACTGCTAAACGAGACGTCCATGACTCCGTTTGTCAGAGTCATGGTGTTCAAGAGGCCGTGAAGGCGCCGGCATTTGCACCGCTCTGCGTGACGGCAAACCCGCCGTGAACTAATCACATAGCCCAAGACACTAACAGGTGATGGCTGAGGTCGGAGATTCTGGCGTCAACAGGGTTAGGCGGGGCAAGTGGCCTCCTAAGATTGCCTGGCTATTGGTGCTCCTGGTGATGTGGTTCGTACCACCCTTTCCCTATCGAAGCTTCCACGAGGCAAGCACTCAAGAGGCTGGACTGCGGGAAATGATTGGAGATAGCGAACTCGGCGACGTCGAGCTTATCATTGAAGGTCGACCGGCATCCCGCTCTTTCATGACGCGACTTGGGGACCTGCGAACGCGGCCCCGTTCAGCCGAGATTCCGTCGGATGACATGCCTTCCCCCCGCATATGCAGCGTGGGCAGGCCGCGATGGCGAAATGCAATCACCGTAGAAATGGATGCCTCTAGCTACGAGAGCGTCGACGCGTCCGTAAAAACGGTGTTCATATTGAAGCTAACCGCGCAGGGATGGCGGGTAGTCGACCAAGAGGAGACTATCGTCGCGCGAGTAATCCCGCAGCAATCAGACTTCTTTGTCAGCGTCACGATGACGGACTTGATGCCACGTCGGCGGAGGGAACTCGGCATGGCCCATCAAAACACCGTCCTTACAACTTTCGACGACCTGACTTCGATCTGGAAGGGTTGCGATTCAATTTTGCCCACATCGCTGGGGCTCGGTAACTCTAGCCACTTGATGCTATTCACCTCGGTGTCGTCGTAGATGAGCCTGCACAGGTATTTACCATTTGGAGCATCCTTCGCAGATAGTCGATTTCGAAGATTGAAGGTGCCCATTATGATCGATCCCGGTGCGACCTCTACAAAGTAACTCTCGCTCATAACGGGGTCGATAAGATGGCCGGTACTTTTAACGGGGGCATCGGGTTGAACATCGAGGACAACGTACTCATGTAGGGAGTAAGCCATCCGGCTCGTTTCGCCGACGTTCCTGAGGGTGACGCTTACGACAAGGTCTTCTCCTTCAAATTCGCTCACCTCCAGGGTCCACCCGTTCTGCTCGACGGGCTCCGAGGGAATGAACGGCTGCTCCTGGCTGCATCCCGACACGGCTGCCGTGAGCACTGCCAGAGCTATAACCTTTTCGATCAACCTTGCCATGCCTTGCACATATCGGGTCATCCCCCAGTGTAGCTGTCACCGCCGACGCGATCCCCATTCGCCCAGCGCACGGAGAGATCAGCTAACACCTGGCAATTCATCTGGTATAGCCGGTTGTCAGTCGCCGAGCGGTATTCCACGGCACATTGGTATCCAACTGCCTTGACAGTCGGCGACAATTGATAAGGACGCCTCTTGACCAGGATTCTTACAACGCTCGCGCCGACCGGCGCGACGTCCATAAATCGCCAACGGATTATTTGATCGACTTCACTTAAACTCGCATCGCGTTTGATCGCTGCCGGATCCAGCACTTGAAAACTAGGGGTCGGCAGCGTTCGCTCAAAATCTTTTGAAATTGGAAACTCTGCGTAGTCGCGAAGTGTGTCATCCCAGTGCAAAAGGTCTGCGGCATTGTTTAGATCCGCCACAAGCACATAATAAGTGGTAAGCACCGACGTTGTTTCCACCACGTCGATGCCTGCTCCTTCCAGTACAGACTCTATATGCCGTTTGGAGATGCTATCAAAGAAGCCAACCGAGACTACCGCAACACGCCCCTCCAGAATATTCGGGATATGTTCCGGGACGAAACTGCCCGCTTGTGCGAAAGAAATCAAAGGTATCGATAAGAATGCACCTATGGTTGCCATCAAATTAACGGTTTTGCGGACCATATCACTTTCCATTCTCTCCGTTCTTCTAGTTCCAGGATACCTGTCGCCACGAACCATCATCTGTTCACTTCACCGGCGCCGTACGTGGCCGTCAGCGTAGCCGACCGCTTTCTTGTCGTCGGGCCATGGCTTCGACTCCATTAGCACGATCACTGTCTCTGGCGGGCCAAGATCGGCGAGCGACTTTCCCGCAATCCTTGCGTTTGGGACGAACACCCCGCCGTTAGGATTGTGTGTTTCAAATACCCCTGAATCCACGTGCGGGGCCAGTATCTGTCTTAGGTCCTCAGCTGTGCGCAATGTCGACGGTATTCTGCCCTTGCTATCCGGGACATACAGCACGAAGGCTCGCGTGAGGAAATGGGCGTTTGCGACCGTCTGGGTTCGCTTGGCCATTTCCTTGGTGT
>JAICGT010000190.1 GCA_025922995.1 Fimbriimonadales bacterium | reverse complement strand
GCCGTCGGTCCCGCGACCGTCGCGAACGCGCTCTGAAACGACTCCGCTTTCCTGGGCGGATCGGGACGCAAAACCGGCAGTCGCGGGGCTTCTTGTGCCCGCCAAAGCCCGAGCGAGGCGCCAAGTGCCTTTGACGCAGCCTCAGCTGATATGTCTCCGACAATGGCAATCGCAACGCGTTCGGGCCGAAAAACCATCGCATGTAGAGCCAGCGCCTGCTCGCGCGTTAACGTGGTCACGGGCACCGGGGCTAGCCCTCGTTTCGCTAGCCCGCTCAGAATGCCGCGCAACGGTGGCGTCCGATCCAGCCACTCCTGGTGGTCTCGGCTCACGAGCCTCGCACGGACGAGCGACTCGGGGGCGAACGCGGGCTTTCGCAGGGCATCGCTGATCAGCGCCGCAGTGGGGTTCAACCGATCCGGCGACGTTGTGATCGAAAGCCGAAGACAGTCTCCCGCAGACTCCGTGGATATCGAGCCGCCCACGGCCCAGGCCAGTCGCTTGAGTTCGTTCAGCGAGTAGTTCTCGGTCTCGCCGAGCAGCGCACCGGCTAGCGTTTCGACCGCGCCTGCTTCGATTGGACTTAGGTCGTCGGTTCGAACCAAGACCTCGACGGCAACGAGCTTGTCATGAGTCGTTTGAACGATAACGGGGATGCCGTTCGGCAGCCGCGTCAATTGCGGGCCGGCAAGTGCGAGCGTCGCAAGAAGGAAGGTCATTTGCCAGTGCTCCACGCTACTCTGCTCGGCCTGAATAATGCCGCTGCTGCATCCACGTCGCCTTTCGTCAACCGGGCGATTTCAGCTTCGTAAGCCGGGGCTTTGCCCGTCAACAGAATCCCCAGCCCGACCGCGATCGCTGCCGAGTCTGCACTCCCCGATACATAGCGAGACCGCAGGCGGGCTAATCCGGCGGCGAACTCCGCATCGGTGATCCCACCTGTCAACGCACGAGTCACCCGCGGTTCCAGGCCCGGCGCACCGTCCGCGGATCGAAAAGACAACACAGCAGGAACCCCCGGCGAAGACGGGCCAAAGAAACTTCGCGCTTCCAAGCCGTGCGGCTCGAGCCGTGAAGGCGATGTCAAGGTATCGACGACAACTTCCATCGCAAGGTATGCGCGCAGGTCGGCAACACCGGGCGAAGGCGCAGCAATCGCTACCCTGCCCGCCTCACCCTCCACACGTTTTGGCGCAAACGGGGGCACTGCCGGAAGCGGCACTGCCTCGCCGTTAGGTAGTCCGGCATATGCTTTGCGAAGCTCCGCGAGCGCAGAACGAGGGTCGATGTCCCCGGCGACCACGGCCACCACGTTTTTCCCCGTGAAATGTCGCGCCCTGGTCGATTCGAGATAGTCTCCGCCGAGCCGGCCGAGCGACTCGCTGATCGGGCTCATCGCCCACGGACTGCCCGCCGTCACGGAAGAGAGCAGTGTTTCATAGGCTCGGCGATCGGCGTCGAGCAGCACGAGAACTGTTTCCTCCCGGATGATCCGCGCTTCCTTTGCGTCCGCTGTCCAAAGCGGCTTTTCAATGAGCCTTGCTACCGCCCTCACGCCGTTCTCCCAGGCAGGAGAGGGTCCCGAGGCATAAAGCCGCATGAATTCTCGATAAGTCGTCGCATTCAGCAGGCAGCCCGCGTTCTCGGCGATCTTGTCGGCTTCTCCGTCTGCGAAGAGCAGATGCTCCAGCAGATGCATCCCGCCGCGGGTTCCGGCGCTCTCGAATATCGAGCCGGCTCGAATGAACGTCTGCGCGGAAAACGAACGTGACCCAGCGATCGGTATTGCGACGAGCCAGGCGCCGTTGTCCAACTGCTCGCTATGAACGGCAGGTCCGAGGACGAGGGCGGCGACTATGGTGATCAAGCTCGAACGATCAGCACGCTGCATTTAGCGCGCGTGAGAACATAGCTACTGACGCTTCCGATCAACAATCGAGACAGCGCCGACCGCCCCTGAGCACCCAGAATAATCAAATCGAAGCCCGCTGCCTCGGCTCGTTCGATGATCGCCTCCCGCGCGTGTCCGGTCTGCACGTTCGAGACGCACCGTTCCGCAATCCCAACCAGCTTGCCAACTGTCGCCTCGTTCTGATCGTTTGCCCAGCCGGACAGGCCCGCCTGAAGGTCGTCCCATGGCGCGCTGCTGCGGGCGAAGGCCACGTCCTTGGAATCCGGGTCGACAACGGAAAGAACTTCCACCTCGGCGAACTTTCCCTCGACAATCGTAGGCAGTTTTGTTGCGACACGTTCGGCAAAATCGCTGTGATCGGTAGCGAACAGAACTTTCAGCCCTCCGCTGGACTCGCGCCTGCGCGCGACGAGCAGGTCGATTCGCCGATTGTTGGCGATCTCGCGGCCAACGCTCCCCAGCAGCAAGGCGTCGAATCGCCCCAGCCCCCGTGACCCGACCGTGACGAATGCGGCTCCCGTCTCCTCGGCATAGTTTGCTAGCTCCTCGCCAGGGTCGCCCTGCAGCAGGTGCGCCTCGGCTTTTCGCCCGCGCTCGAGGATGAAGCTGCAAAGGCGTCGCGCCGCGGCTTCTGCCCCGTCTCGCGCGTCATCGACCGCGTGGGCCAACTGATCAACCAGCATGGGGCCCAGGAACGGATGGGACGTCGCCGTGACGACGTGCGACGCGGAATACACCCCGCAGCAATCGACAACGGAGTCTTCCGCCATCGGGTACCGCGTCAAAAACTCGGCGGCAAACTCGGCATGTTCGGAGCCATCTGCCCCGAGTACGACTTTCATTGCTCCATTATGGAACCGAGTGACGCTGCAGTAGGTAGAGTTGCCGAATGGCAAAGGTTACGGCAGTTGCTCTGGTCTTTGCTGGTGAGGGCTTTGAGCAATTTCCGCCCAAATAGCGTATAGTCTTGTCATGCACGCTAAGCTGTTCAGGACGGCTGCGCGGGTGATCGGCGGTTTTGCCGGTCTCGCGGCGTGCGCGGTTGTGGCGGCGCAAGGGGTTCGGTACGAGGTCGTCCCGCTTGAGAACATCCATGGGTCTATGGACGCCACCGACATAACTGACCAAGGTGTAATCACGGGGTTTTACGAAGGGAATCATCCGGGAGTAGCTTTTACACTAAGCAATCACAAGCTCTCGCTGCTGCCAAGGCTGCCCGGCAGCACCTCAGGGAACTGGGGCTTGCGCATCAACAACAATAACGCGATTGTGGGCAGAGCGATCGTTGGCTCAAACTACCATTCGGTGCTGTGGCTGGATGGCAAGCCGATAGACCTCGGCATGACTTACGACGAATCCGGCGGGGATTCGGCAACAGACATCAACGACTCGCTGCAGATCTCGGCATACGTCGATAGAAGGCCGGCGATCTGGGAAGCCGGCAAGGTTAGTTTTCTGCCGGTGCCCGTAGGGTCGGGGACCGCAGGGGCACTCGGCATCAATAATCATGGCGACGTGGTCGGTTCGGTTCATCTCCCAGATTTGCGAGCTGCGAAGTGGATCGACGGAATCTACGAGGACATTCACCCCGCGGGCTATGACGAAAGCTCCGCTAAAGGCATCGCGGACAACGGCGATATCGGCGGCGAGGTCGATCGACCGGGGTTAAATAACGCCGCGCTCTGGAAGTCAAATGGAGAGTTCATTGACCTGGGAAGCCTTGGGCCAGGGATGCCCAGCTACTTCCGCGACCTCAATTCGAAGGGCCAAGTCGTGGGGCTTTCGGCTATCGACGGCCAGTTCAGGGCCTTTC
>JAICGT010000189.1 GCA_025922995.1 Fimbriimonadales bacterium | reverse complement strand
TCCTGCTCACTCACTTCGATGCCCTGAAGCCGCCCTAGTTCAAAGACGGCTGCTTGCTGCATCATGTTGCTTGCAGTTTCGGTGTAGATCGATAAGTACTGATACGGCGAGAGTTCGGGGATTCCGCCCGACTGAATGGCTTGCTGGGTCGCCTGATTCTTTAAATTCTCGATGACGGTCGCTGCTTCGGAGGCGTATGCCTTCGATTCGCCTACGGTCAGGATCGGGTCCTTGAGTTCCGTTGCCGCTGCCATGCCGAGCGTAGCCTCCTTCCGGCAGCCCTCAGGGGTGCTCAGGAAGCCGACGACCAATAAAACGGCAACGATTAGCAGCACGGGCGTACCCATATACTGCATGCAGCCTCGCATTTTTGTAATAGACAAAGTGTTTTTAGCGCTCCAAAAAGGGGGATTTGGCGAAATTATGACACGCGGGCGCGTCGATTCCCGTTATCGACGCGTCCTGAACTTGACATGTAGACGCAAGTATTGTAGAATATGCGCGTCAGGGAAACTAAAATGACCAAAGGACTAACAGACCGCCAGCAACAAATTCTGCGCTACGTTGTGGACTACATCCAGGATAACGGCTATCCGCCGTCGATCCGGGAGATCGGCAAGTCTTTCAATATCGAGAGCTTGAGAGGCGTAACTGTACACCTCGACGCCCTCAAGCGCAAGGGCTATATCGACCGCAGTAAGACACCACGGTCCATTCAGATCAAGCACCCTGCATACCAGACAGGGCACAACGTGAAAATGTTGCCCCTGCTTGGGACGATTGCCGCAGGCGCGCCGATTTTGGCCGACGAGAACGTCGAAGGGATGATCCCTGTGCCCTCGGAGATGGTTCGCAACATGGAAGGCTCGTTCGTCCTACGCGTCCGTGGGGACTCTATGATCAACGAAGGCATCATGCCTCGGGACCTAGTAGTCATTAAGCCGCAGGCGACCGCTACGCACGGAGACCTGGTCGCTGTGCTGATAGGCGAAGAGGCGACGGTGAAGCGGATCCATTTCAACCGCGAGAAGAAAGCCACTACCCTGATGCCCAGCAACCCTAACTACGCTCCGATTCAGATCGAAGAGGAAAACGCCCGCGTTATCGGCAAAGTCGTGGGCCTCATGCGAGACTACGCCGGCATGGCTTTCTGATCTCTGGTTAGATCGATATCGGCTTCAGGTCGGGCGAGATTTCGAACGGCGCCGTGTTCTCGCGCAACTGCTCGACGGTCACGTCAGGGTGGTGTTCCATCAGCACAATCCCCATGCCCTGCGGGAGAACGTCGAACACCGCCTGCTCAGTGATAATCCGGTTCACCACCCGTTTGCCCGTGAGCGGCAGTTCGCACTCTTTCAGTATCTTCGGGCTGCCGTCCTTGCTCGTGTGCGTTTGGATAACCACGACGTACTTCGCGCCGCCTACCAGGTCCATCGCGCCGCCCATTCCCTTCACCATCTTGCCGGGGATCATGTAGTTGGCGAGATCGCCTTCCACGGAGACCTCCATGCCGCCGAGGATCGAAAGGTCGATATGCCCGCCGCGGATCATCGCAAAGCTATCGGCGCTGCTGAAGAAGCTGGCGCCCGGGACGGTGGTGATGGTCTGCTTGCCGGCATTGATCAGGTCGGGGTCCACCTTGTCGTCGGTCGGGAATGGGCCTATGCCGAGAAGGCCGTTCTCGGATTGCAGCACGATGTCCATACCCTCGGGGATGAGGTTGGCGATCATAGTGGGCATGCCGATGCCGAGGTTGACGTACATGCCGTCCTTGAGCTCCTGCGCGGCTCGTCGGACAATAATCTCGCGGGCGTCCATCTGTAGAAACTTTACCTTTTGGGACCGATGTCGAGATCCTCGGGTGACCGCGGGATCGGTTGCTCGAATCCTGGTGTTCTCCCGCCCCAGTGGCCGGGAGCGGGTGGTTTGGGTGGCAAGTCTGACGAAACGTCCACGTACTCACCGCCCGAGTCGTACCAGCGATGAATCGCCAGCATCAAAATCGTCAGACGCAGAGGGAACGGCAGCTTCAACGCGAACACCAAAGGGTTACCCCGGCAGTGCGCGTTTTGCTCGATGACAGTTGACGCTTCGATAATCTGCTCGATCGGATACCTTGCCATCAGATGTGCTCGTAAATCGGACTCGGAGACGTACCGTTGCAGCCAGTCGCTTGACTCCGAGCATGCCTTGTCGAAGTTGGTGACGCGCGGCGGCTCCACACTTTCGAGGTCGTTCAGCTTCCAACCCATCGGGTCCATGAGGACCGGGATGTTCTCCTTGGGAGCGCCTGCAAGCTCCTCCAGATCGAAAACTCGCTGGAGGTTATCGGGAAAGATAATCGGCGTCAATCGCTGGCGTACTGCGCCAACGAAATCCTCCGCCACCGTCCGCGCCGCAACGCCCGGGCCCAGGATTCTGATCAACGAGATGGTTAGTAGCGTGTGTCGTGTGGGACGCGGCAGGTTGAAGGCGAATCTGAGCGGTCTGCCGTCGCCTTGTCGATTTGTTCAGTAACGGAGTCGATGGCTTCCAGAATCTCCTCGCGTCCATATCTCTCGTTCAGGCACTCGAGCAGGTAGTCCGCATCGTAGGCAGCCGACTGCAACACCCAATAAACTGCATCGCCGCAGGCAAGCTGAAACCGCGTAGCTCGAAATTGCTCGTCCTGCATTTCGGAACCCCAGACGTCAACGATCTTCTGACGAGCGAGCCCGCTCTCCTCCATTCGAATCACCTGAAGCAGATGCTCTCCGAACGCCATCGGCTTGAAACCGAAGTTCACCCGTCGTTTGTACCCCCGTTCGGGAGTGCAGGATAATGTAGCTGGATGAGCATCTCTGCAACGCGGACCTACCTGGAGATGATCAAGGTCGAGCACTCGGTGTTCGCCTTGCCGTTCGCGTTCGTGGGCATGATGTACGCCGCGGGCGGGTGGCCGGGGTGGCGGGTGTTTGGGCTGGTGGTTCTCGCGATGGTTTCCGCGCGCAGCGCGGCGATGGCGCTCAACCGGTTGGCGGATGCGAAGATCGACGCACTTAACCCGAGAACCGCGAGCCGCGCGATTCCGAAAGGCGACCTTAAGGTGCCGCAGGTTGTCGCGTTTTTGGTTGTTTCGGTCGCGTTATTTTTTACTGCAGCGGCGTTTCTGAATCCGCTTACGCTCGCGCTGTCCCCGCTCGCGCTTTTGGTGCTGATGTTTTATTCGTACACCAAGCGCTTCACATGGCTCTGCCACTTATTCGTCGGATTATCTTTGGGGCTCGCTCCCGCGGCGGCATGGGTTGCGGTGACGGGCGAGTTTTCGTGGGCGCCGCTTTTCTGGATTTTAGCGGTGATGTCTTGGACCGGTGGGTTCGATGTTCTTTACGCTTTGCAAGACGAAGAATTCGACCGCGTGAACGGGCTGCACAGCATCCCTGCGAAATTCGGACGAAGAAAGGCAATTTGGAGTAGCCGTTCGTTCCATTTGCTAACCGTTGTATTCTTGGTTCTTGCAGGGTTGCGGGTCGGCGCCGGCATCGCTTACTTTTTAGGGTGCGCTTTTGCGGCTGCGTTGTTGACGTATGAGCAGTCGCTTGTTAGCGAGAGAGATATCTCGAGGATTAACTTTGCGTTCTTTACGCTGAACGGGTATGTTTCAATTGGTTTCTTCACCTTCTGTCTCTTGGACATTCTGCTTAGATGATTGTCCTAAGCCGATTCACGATCGAAGAGATACTCAAGT
>JAICGT010000188.1 GCA_025922995.1 Fimbriimonadales bacterium | reverse complement strand
GCTGATGTCCGGTGACCCGGAAACGTTGTTTGCTTGAATGCCCGTCGTTGAAACGGAAACTCGTCGGACGATGCGCGTTATCCGGTCGCGCACAAAAACGTCGTCTACGCCGTTTGTGTCGCCTGCAACCAGATTGTTGGCGGTGGAGACAAAAGCGACGTATCTCCCGTCGGCGCTAATTGCCGGAGCTTCGCTCCGACTCTGCACCTGCGCACCTGCGCTCGTCACGGAAATTCGCGTGGTCAGCGTTTGCGCGACACCACAAGTCGCAATCATCGTCAAGGCAAGAACTGATATTCTCCTCATTGCTTAAGAACCTCCCGTTAGATTCTATTTGCATTACACCGAACTTACAATTGGGTTCCGTCGAATTCAAACGGGACCGCTCAATCGCCTATCGGGATACCAGGACGGAGTCTTCTGCAGGAGGCTCGGACCAGATCGGCCTCTCGCCGACAGGCGCCATAACCTGCAAACGCGCATTCTGCAAGCTCGCTTCGATCGGAGCGGTTAAAGTCTTCGGATATAATCCGAACCAAAAAATCAAGACCACGAGCAACCCACAACAAGCCGTTTCCCACGGCTTGATGTCTCGCAGTCTCAAATTCGCGGGGTTCTTAATCGAGCCGTAAAATACTTTTTGGTACATCCACAAAAGATAAACCGCAGCGAGCACAACACCGCCGCCGGCGAGCACCGGCATCCACATCGGCACCGCCCCGGCAAAGCCCGATTCGAACGCGCCGAGCATGGTCAAGAACTCGCCTATAAACCCGTTCATGCTGGGCAAGCCTACCGACGAAAGCATCACAATCAAAAACAGTGCGGCAAACATCGGCATCTGCTTTTTAATTCCGCCGTAATCCGCGAACAGACGCGTGTGCGTGCGCTCATAAATCATGCCGACCATCAAGAATAGCGCGCCCGTGCTAATGCCGTGATTGACGGACTGAAGCACGGCTCCCGTGAACCCGTTATGGGTCAGCGAAAACACGCCGAGCATAATGAATCCCAAGTGCGAAACCGAAGAATACGCGACTAACCGCTTCCAGTCCGTCTGTACTGCCGCCATGATTGCCCCATAAATAATGCCGACCACGGCAAGGCCCATAAGGAACGGCGCGGCAGAAATCGCAGCCTCGGGGAAGAGTGGCAAACAAAACCGCAGGAAGCCGTAGACCCCCATTTTCAGCATGACCGCTGCCAGCACGATCGACCCGGCAGTCGGCGCCTCCGTGTGGGCGTCGGGCAGCCACGTATGCACCGGAAACATGGGCACTTTCACCATGAAGGCGAGCGCGAAGGCTGCAAAGAGCCACATCTGCGGGGCGCCCGTCGCGAGCCGTCCCATCGCGGCAAGCCGCTGCATTTCGAACAGGCTGAACGTGCCGTAGCCCAACTCGGTTTTCGCTAAGCTCCAGAGCACGATAATGCCGACGAGCATGAAAACCGAGCCCAAGAACGTGAACAGGATGAACTTGATCGAAGAGTAGAACCGCTCCTTGCCGCCCCAAATCGCGATAAGGAAATACATCGGGAACAGCGTTGCCTCGAAGAACATGTAAAACAGCAGCAGGTCGAGGGCGCAAAACACGCCGATCATTGCCGTTTCCAGCACCAGCAGCCAAATCATGAACTCCTTGGCTCGCTTGTCGACGTAGAAGCTGAACCACACGGCGATGATGCTGATAAAGGTCGTCAGCAGAACCATCCAAACGCTGATCCCGTCGATCCCAACCCGGTACGCCAATCCCCACTGCGGCGCCCACGCCATCTCCTCGACAAACTGGAAGGCTGACGATGCTCCGTTAAAGCCCTTGAACATCCACAGGCTCGCGCCGAAAGTTGCGAGCGTGGTCAGCAACGCAAGGTACCGAATCGCCCCCGTGTTCTCTTTTGGAACCACCGCCAGCAACGCAGCGCCGATGAGCGGCAGAAAGATGACCAGGCTGAGAATCGACACCGCCCGCAGTTTTACCCCGTACTCTGGAGTGCGCGACCCATGGTCGCGCTTTTTGCCGGCACGACCTCACAATCGCCCTCCTTGGGCGGCGCTCCGCAGGCCGCCGGGGCGTCGTCTCAACCCTGTGTCATCGCGTTTCGAATGCCCCTGGACGTAACCTGTATTTCGAATTACGTGTTTTGGTTTCGGTTTTGGTTTACCTTTGCCCGTCTCGTGTCCTTAGTATTGAGTGGCATCGATTGTCGACGCCGGCGCGCCCAAAGCCCCTCTCCCGGCGCCCGAACTCCCGGTCGTCTAAAAGCTCGTCGCCGGGGGAGGCAAGGAGGGGGAGTCAGAAGCTCATGCCCCTAGGTCCCGCCGATGCACCTGGGGCCGGATTTGGGCCGTTTGGCGGACTTCAATAAACACGGTGCTCGATCACGAAGCGTTCTGCAGTGGCCAGACGCTGATGATGGACGGCAAACTCATAAATCCTTTTCCCACGAAACTTCCGAAAATCGGTGCCATTTCGCGCGCTGCGCGTTATAGTGTAGTCATGCGATTCGTTATTGGCATCGTCGTCGCAGGGTTGGCTGCTGCTGCAGCCGCGCAGCCGCAGTACGAGTTCGTGGACCTCACCAAGCAGTTCGGCGAGGAACTGACCGCAGTCGACATCAACAACAACGGCGTCGTCGTGGGACATATGCGGCTAAACGCCTCGCAGGATCAGGCATGCACGATCCAGAACGGCAAGCTCACGATGCTGCCGATGTATCAGGGCATCCATCCGTGGTACGCCATCGGAATCGGGGACAACGGTGACGTCCTGGGTGCCGGAACTCTCGGCACCGGTACTTACCGATCCATCGTTTATCGCAACGGCAAAGTGATCGATATCGGGATTCCGGGTACGCAGGAGAATCCGAGTTCGTTCGGAATCAACAACCTCGGCCAAGTAACGGGCGGCCTAAACGGGACACCTTTCATTTGGGAAAATGGGGTAACGACTTCGCTGCCCGGCCCGCCGTCCTCGTTCGCGCACGCCATAAACGATTCGCAGCAATTGGCGGGCCTAAGAGTCGAAGGAGTGAATCCGTTCGCAACCTTCTGGGATGGCGAAATGCACTTCGACTTGCATCCGGCATGGGCTTGGCGCAGCGAGGCCGAGGCATTGAATAACATGGGCGAAGCGGTTGGCTATGCCTATCGCTTGACTGGAGGTCAGCGAGGCGTTCTTTGGCGATCCGGCAAGCCAATCGACCTCGGCGACTTCGGCGGCGGCCAGAGCCGGGCGTACGATATCAACGACTTATCCCAGGTTGTCGGCTGGGCGACCAACAGTGGCGGATTCGACGAAGCTTTCTTTTGGGAAAGCGGAGCGATGCATAGGGTCGAAGACCTGATCGCTGGGGGGAGCGGATTCCAAATAGTGGGCAGGGCATTCGCAGTTAATAACAGCAGCCAATTGGTGACAATCGGATTTGGCGGGGGGCCGGGGCACTACTTAGTGCTGAACCCGGTGCCGGAGCCCGCACCATTTATCGTTATGACCGTTGGTTTAACGATACTCGCGTTTTCGCGCCACAGACGGCGCGGATAAATCCAAATAG
The DNA here is from genome assembly GCA_025922995.1 of Fimbriimonadales bacterium. GTDB lineage: Bacteria > Armatimonadota > Fimbriimonadia > Fimbriimonadales > ATM1 > JACDEQ01. The sequence goes on along the minus strand of JAICGT010000188.1, from coordinate 177 downwards.
AGAGGAAAGAAAATGAAATCGAAAAGACTAATATTGGGCGCGATAACCGCGATCTTAGCTTCGTCGGCGCTCACTCAGCACACGACGCCGAACACATGGACGCCGCTCATCGGAGATGCGCAGGGTTGGCCGAACGAGCGATCTGGCCGCGCGATCCACATGATTCATGTACCGCCG
>JAICGT010000187.1 GCA_025922995.1 Fimbriimonadales bacterium | reverse complement strand
TAGTAAATTGCGATCCTGTCACCGTCTTGAATGGCAGCGCAGGGAAAAACCACGTTAGGAACGTCGCCGATCTGCTCGTATGGCATCTGCGGCGACATCAAGTAGGGTTTGCCGCGCCCGATTACCTTCCAGGGCTCGTTCAAATCGAGTAGAGCGGCACCGAAATGATAAACGAATCCATTGCACGACGTCAAGACGCCGTGATAAAACAGCAGCCAGCCATCTTGTGTTTCGATCGGTGCAGGACCGGCGCCGATTTTCGTGGATTCCCACGGCTCCTGCGGGCTCATTACATGACGGTGACGACCCCAATGAACAAGGTCGCTGCTGTGGCTCAAAAAGATATCTCCAAACGGCGTGTGGCCGGCGTCGCTCGGGCGAGACAGCATGACGTAATCGCCATCGACCTTTCGAGGAAACAAAACGCCATTGCGATTACACGGCAGCAACACGTTCTCGACCATTTCAAATCGGCGAAAATCCAATGTCTTACCGATTCCGATCGCAGGGCCGTGAAAACCGTTGCACCATGTCACAAGGTATTCCCCGTCGATTTCGACGACGCGTGGGTCGTAGCCGTACTCTGGCGGAACCACGCCTGCCGGCAACTGCCATTCTATCGGCTCGTGGTCGATACTCCAATCTATTCCGTCGTCTGAAAAGGCAGCATGTAAACGCATTTCCCTGCGACGGTTGTCGCAGCGAAAAACACCTGCGTAACCGTCGCCGAATTTTACGACTGCGCTATTGAAAACGCTGTTCGAGGTCGGTATCGCATCTCGCTGGACCATCGGATTTCGCGAATACCGCCAGATCGGTGAGCTGCACCCGGTCGGCGGCTCTTCCCACGGGAAGGGCGTCAAATCGTGAAATCACCCTCATAAACATATTCTGCGGGACCGGTCATGAACACAGTGCCGCCGTCGACAACCTCGATGCGTAAATCGCCTCCAGGCAAGTGGATCAAGACCTCACCCTCGGTAACGCCTGCGAGATTAGCCACAACGCCAACTGCGCACGCGCCGGTGCCGCAGGCGAGCGTCGCTCCGGCGCCTCTTTCCCACGTCCGCATGCTCAGTTCCGACGGCGAATTCACTTCGACAAAGTGAGCGTTGATCCTCTGCGGAAACATTTCGTGGTTTTCGATGGCCCGGCCCCACTCTTCGAGCGGGACCCCGGCAACACTGTCAACAAAAAGCACGCAATGTGGATTTCCCATGCTTACCGCCGAGGCTTTAAAACGCCGTCCTGAGAACTCGATGTCGAAACCGATTGCGGCAGTTGCAGGTTCTCCCGTCATCGGAATGTCCCTTCGCAAATGGCGTTCTCTGCCCATATCGACACGGACGTCATCGCCCACGACTTCGAGGCTCAACAAACCGGCCCCTGTTTCAATCGCCACGGGATTCTCTTTTGACAGCCCCTCGTCATAAAGATAGCGTGCCACGCAACGCACGCCGTTGCCGCACATTTCCGCCTCGCTGCCGTCCGGGTTGAACATTCTCATGCGAAAAGGCGCCTTCGCGCCTGTTTCAACGAGAAGCAGCCCGTCGCCGCCGATTCCAAAGCGACGGTCATTCAGCTTTTGAGACGTCGCAACTTCGTCGAAGTCGTACGAGTTCCGAATCGCGTCGACAACGACAAAATCGTTGCCTAAACCGTGCATTTTCGTAAATGCAATTTCCACGTCTAGTCTTCGCGTACTCCCGGCTTATAGTCCGGCAGTGCCTTCGACGGCACGATCGACGACATCGCGTGCTTGTATACAAGCTGCGTCGGTTTCCCAGGAGTTTCGATAAGCACCGTAAACGCGTCGAATCCCCTCACAATTCCGTTGACTTGAACCCCTCCTGAAAGATACAGAGTTACCGGAATATTCTCTTTCCGAACTTGATTCAGGAACATATCCTGAAGATTGATTGATCTAGCCATTGCTCCCGCCTTTTATGGTATTCAAAATATGGTCGACAACTGGCTCGGTTCCTCCTCGCCCATCAACCCACTGTAGCTGTGGCTCTCTCCGAAGCCACGTCAATTGGCGCTTGGCATACTGCCTTGTTGTTACGATAACTTGGTCGATCGCGTCATCGAGAGAAAGCAATCCCGTGGCAACTGCAGCCATCGGCTTATAGCCTATGGCGCGAAACGCCGGGGCGCTCAAGGGAACGCCGCTATCCAGCAAAGATTGCACTTCTTCTCTCCATCCTCTATCGACCATACGGCGAATCCGCGCCTCAATGCGGCAAACCAGGTCATTGCGCTCGATGTCAATAGCGAATTTCAATCGCTTCGATTTCCAAGAAATCCCATCATGAGGCTCGCTCGGCATCCGTCGTTTCTCCAGGAACCTCAGCAATCGCTGAGGGTTCCGTTGTAGATCATGGCTTAATTCGGCAGTCGAAACGCCTTCTCGCTGCAAAATGCCCTCCGAACCGAAGGTATCTAAGTCCTCTTCGAGAGCCTTTCGGAGCTTCGGGTCGGTGCCTTTCATGTGTCGATAGCCTTCGAGCAACGCCCGAACGTAGAGCCCTGATCCGCCGCAAACCACCGTGTGGCGCCCTTCAGTTGCGTAGCAAGCCATCAGGGGCTCGGCATCGCGAACGAACTTTCCGACCGAATAGCTCTCGGTTGGGTCGAGGATGTCGATTAGGTCGTAGAGCGAGCGGTCTATCGGCTTGGCGGTGCCGATGTCGAAGCCTCGGTAGACCTGGAAGGCATCGGCGTTCACGATGCGTGCGCCGAGGGCGGCGGCGAGGCGTTCGGCGACGTCGCTCTTGCCCGACGCCGTCGGGCCCATGATCGCTATCGCGAGCGGCTTCCCCATGCAGGGATTATAATTCGATGCATGGCTCTCGCTCTCGGCATCGACGCAGGAGGCACTGCGACGCGAGCCGTCCTCTTGGACGGGGAGCGGGTCACCTGGGAAGGCCGAGGCGGCCCAGCCAACCTTGCCACCGGCGATGCCAACGCCTTAGCCGCGCTTCTTCAAGGCTGCCCGCCGGCTGACGCCGCGTGTGGGGCGTTCGCAGGGCTCGTTACAGCCGAGCAGCGCGAGCGGGCGGAGGCGGTTCTGAGCGAAGCGCTTCCGGCTGCGAAGGTTTTCGCCGTGCCGGACTTCGAAGCAGCCTTGGAGGCATGCTTGCCCAGAGCCAATGTCTGCGTGATCGCAGGCACGGGCAGCATCGTGTGCAGCCGACACGACGGCGAGGTGAAGCGCACCGGCGGGCGCGGCTACGTGCTCGGCGACGAAGGCAGCGGTTTTCAGTTCGGCCGCGATGCGATGCTGTCGTTTCTCGACGGCTCCGACGAGGCGGTTTCGGACGAGCTATGCCTTGCCATCGAGGACGCGTTCGGAACGCGGTCGCGAAGCGAGGCGATCGCAAGGCTGTATTCGAAGCCCGACATCGCCGGGAGGCTGGCGTCTCTCGCGCCCGCCTTGGCGCGTGATGCCGAAAACGGCGCCATCTACGCTCTAAAGAGCCTTCGCACAAACATGGCGAAGCTTGCGCACGTCACGCGGCAGCACCTCAAGCGTTATGGGCCGGCCGAGCCGGTTATAGGCTGCCAGGGTGGCTTGTGGAAGTCACCGGCATACCGCAAGGCCTTCGTCGAAGCTGTGCCGCTGTGGTGCGAACTGCCTCCCGAGCGAGTTGTGTTCGACCTGCCAGAGCCGGCGCTCGGCGCGGCTGCCTTGGCGAGGAAGCTGCTTTGAGCACCGAAGGACGTAATCC
>JAICGT010000186.1 GCA_025922995.1 Fimbriimonadales bacterium | reverse complement strand
GCAGCGTGGTCCTGAGTCGAATAGATGTTGCACGAAGCCCATCGAACCTCTGCGCCGAGTGCCTCGAGGGTCTCGATTAGCACGGCGGTCTGGATGGTCATGTGCAGCGAGCCGGCGATGCGCGCGCCCTTCAGGGGCTTGCTCGCTGCGAACTCGTCGCGGATGGCCATGAGGCCGGGCATCTCGGTTTCGGCGATCTTGATCTCCTTCTTGCCCCAGTCGGCAAGCTTGAGATCGGCAACGTGAAAGTCTTGCGTTGTAATCATGTTTTGTTGTCTCCGTTCGGCCGGCGGGCAATAAAAAAGCCCGCAAACCTCGTTCGCGAGCGCCGTTGCCATTCGTGTCGCCGAGCCTAGTCCCTCTCAGGGATCGCAACGCTCCTCGGTCGACCACTGTATTTTACACGACGGCGAGGCAACAAAGCATTGGTTTCAGTACTCTTGATCGGTGGAACCTCACATGCAGGCAAATCGACCCTCGGCAGCGCTGTTGCGGAGAGGTTAGGGTGGCGCATGTGCTCGACCGATTACCTCGCGCGACATGCCGGGCGGCCGTGGAGAAGTGACGGAACCACAGTGCCTCCGCACGTTATCCAGCATTTCACGAACCATTCGGTCGATGAGTTGATGGCAGCCGTCATTCGACACTACAGGAGCGTTTGGCCGCAAGTCGAGAACCTGATCAGGGATGTCGATGAAGGCTTGGTGATCGAAGGATCGGCGGTGCTGCCCGAACTCGCGACGAGATTGAACCCGGGTTACGGGAGAGCGGCGTGGCTTATCGCCGAGGAAGGGACATTCCAGGAGCGCATTTTCCTTGAAAGCCGTTGCGGGTCTGCAACGGGGACAAACAGGGCAGCGATCGAAATGTTCGGCCTGAGATCGGAGCGGTTCAACGAGTACATCCGAAACGAGGTTCAGCGTTTGGGGCTGCAGTCGATTTCCGCGGACTCCGATTTCGACGAGCAAATGAAAAGAGTGCTTACGCTTTTGGAGTAAACGAGCTCCGGATTATTGTCCTTCGCTTAGATTGGTTCCTCTGGCGTCGACGAGGTACATCGCAAATGGGATCCACCAGATGACGTCGTTGGTCAGGCAGAGATACGCCGCCTTCCACGGCCAGACTCCGGTGACGATGAGATATGCCATTCCCACTGAGCCGAGGATTTTGCCCACCAGGCCGACGAGGACGATGGGGCTCTTGCCTTCAGGTCTTCGAGCAACGTAAAGGTACAGCAGCCCGTACAGCCCGACGACCATTCCGAGGCAGGCGAAAATGGCGGAGTAATTGATCGGCGGCATTCCGGTGAATCTGAAAAACCACTGTGGATCGAGCACCGCATAAACGCCCCAACAAATATTGTAAATACCGGCGCAAGCGAATACAACTTGGTAAAACTTTCGCCTCTTCATTACGCTTCCGCTCTTTTCCAGGGCCAGCCACCGTTGGGTAAACCGAATGCGGCGTACAGATCGCGAATGCCTGAGAGAAACACCCCTGCCGCCATTGCCAGCAAGCTCCAACGCAGCCATTCCGGCACGGGCGCGGGCTGTATCAATAGTGCTGTCGGCGATTTCCACCACTGGATGAGGGTCGGAATGAGGTTAGCCGCCATGGCTCCGTATATAATTCCCATGATCGCGTGCGTAACCCGCTCGCCGGCATAAACATCGCCCAAGATTTTTCGCGCGGCAATTTCTTCAACGAAGTCCCAAAGCGTCAAGATGATTTCGATGATGATGACGGCGATAAGCGCGATTACCCAATAGCCATGCCAAGCCACCCAGGGCAAGGTTGCAAAGAGGATAGCGTAGAAGAAATCGCGCGCCGCATGCAGTCGCAATTCCTGTGCAGTTTCGGGCACACCTGCCGGAAGGCGCGCTTTCCATTCGTGGTAGTAAACGGTGTCGAACGCGCCGACGACGCCGAGGATCGCAATAAGCCAAAGAGCGGCGATCATTCGTTACTCCAGATAAATTCGCCGACGTAGGAGATGAGCACCCTATTGACCGGAAAGAACACCGATACGTCGACGTGGTTTCCTGTTGCGGTAGCCGACTCCCGGCCGCAGATTTTCGGCCGCAGGAATTTCGGCAGGGGGATTGCCATCGGCCCGACACGAAAGTGGGCAGCCATCGAATCGTAGGTGATCGATTTTTCAAAAGGCTTTACCGAAATCGCAAACTCCATCCACCGAAACCGTTCTCTGATCACTCCACTTCGCAACTGCACTTGCGTCGTCTTGACATGGTAACCGCCAAAACATCTCGTCCAGACTTCGGCGCTGCCCTCTCGTCGAACGTCGACAGTCGCCGCGTATGTTCCTGCCCTCGGCAATCGAAGCAATCGGCAGAGCAATTGGGCCAGTAACGACGACCCGGTCGAAACTTGCGCACTCCCGCGTCCGCTTACGCGCTCTCCCTGCAAGTGAGCGCGCTGAATCTCGTCTTCGACGAGGTGCCAGTCGTCGCCGAGGACTCGCTCATAAAGAGGCGCATCGACGGTCGCAACGTGGCGGTGTGCCAACGACATATTCGTCATCATATTACTTTGTGTAGCGCAGCCTCCAAATGTGGATAGCCGAATTCGAAACCCGCGGGCTCGAGTTTCGAGGAGGTCACGCGTACGCTGGATAAAAGAAGCTCGTCAGCAGCCTCTCCCAATATCGCGCGCAATGCGAACGCCGGTATCGAAACAAATGCAGGGCGTCTTAGGACTTTTGCGAGTGTCGCGGTGAAGACACGATTTGTGACCGGATTCGGTGACGTGAAATTGACAGGACCCGACGGCGTTTCGTGTGCAATAACGAACTTGTATGCCGCAATAGCGTCGTCGACTGCGATCCAACTCATGTACTGTTGTCCGTTACCGATCTTTGCACCGAGACCCAAGCGAAACGGAAGCAGCATTTTTTCGAGCGAGCCTCCGTCACCGCCTAAAACGATACCCATGCGCGGCTTTATCACCCTTATTCCGGCATCGGCTGCGGGCTTTGCAGCGGCCTCCCATTCGGCGCAGACCTCAGCCAAGAACCCTGTACCGACGCCGCTTTCTTCTGTAAGCTCCTCATCGCCACGGTCGCCGTAATAATTTGCTCCGGAAGCCGAAACAAAAACCTGGGGCAGTGGGTTTAGCTCTGCCAAGGCCGTCGCGAGAGTTCGCGTGGAATCGACTCTGCTTTTAAGAATTCGCGATTTTTTTGCCGGCGTCCATCGTCCGAAAATGCCTTCGCCTGCCAAGTTGACAGCGGCGTCAATCTGCCCGAGATTCTCCGAATCGATGTATCCGGTCGCCGGCTGCCACCGCACTTCGTTCGGCTGCGGCTCCCTGCGGACAAGTGAAACCACGCTGTGCCCGGATTCTTCGAGGGCTCGCTTCAGTGAAGTCCCGATAAAACCGGATGCGCCACCGATGAGGACTCTCATTTGACGGCGTGCGTGCTAGTCACCGTCGGCACATTCAGGACGATCAGCATATGCCCATTGTACTTGGCTGCCCCCCAGGGATTCGAACCCCAACTACCTGGGCCAGAACCAGGCGTTCTGCCATTAAACTAGGGGGCAGTGCGAGCGGCAATTGTACCCGTCGAATGACCGGAGACCAAAGTGGCACTCTTCGGGGCACAATACAGCGATGGGGTATCAAATTCTGCTCGTAGCTGCTGTCGCGGTGCTGGCATTCGGGTGCAAGAGCAGCGATAGGACTCTTGAACTTCCGGATCGCGTGCTGAAGATCGGGG
>JAICGT010000185.1 GCA_025922995.1 Fimbriimonadales bacterium | reverse complement strand
GTGGTTACGCGTTTCGCAAGGCTTTCACAAAGGACGAAGACATTAGTCCTGAGGTACACTCCGCGTCCCATGAAAGCGCGACGAATAACATCCCGTAGAGCCATGGCCTTCCGAGGCCATGGCAGGGCTGCGCTTTACTGGACGAACTAAAGTATCGCCCAACTCTTACGCAAATTGCCGAGGGACTACGAACCGGCAGGTTTTTCCGCAGCAACTCTTAGCCACTGCGTGCGTCCTTCAGCAACTTAACGTATCTTAGAAAGGAGATACCAAATGAAAATCATCGACGGAATTCCCGTCTGGGGCGATCCTGTGGACGAGGGCGCCCTCAGCCAAATTAAAACCTGCGCCAAAGACGCCGACCACGCGGCGCTCATGGCAGACCACCACCTCGGCTATTCCGTGCCGATCGGTGGCGTGGTCGCGTATGAAAATTTTATCAACCCCGCAGGCGTCGGATACGACATCGCATGCGGCAACAAGGCCGTACGCCTGGATATTCCCGCAAGGGAAGTAAAAAGCAAAATCCACAAAATCATGGACGAGATCTACAAAAAGATTTCGTTCGGTGTCGGCCGCGCCAACCAAGAGGACGTTGACCACGAACTCTTCGATGACGACGCCTGGAAAATGGAGCCCGCAAAAACGCTAAAGCAAAAGGCGCGCGCACAACTCGGCACCGTCGGCAGCGGTAACCACTACGTGGATATCTTCACCGATGAGGAAGACCGCATTTGGGTCGGCGTGCATTTCGGCTCGCGCGGTCTGGGTCACGGAATCGCGTCGCATTTCTTCAATGTGCTCGGTTCTAAGGATTCCATCGATGCAAAACCGATGCTCGCGTCCGTCAATTCGCCGGTAGGTGCAGATTATTTGCAGCTCATGCACCTCGCTGGTAAATACGCCTACGCGGGCCGCGATTGGGTTTGCGAACGCGTTGCGAAAATACTAAAAGCGAATATCGTGGAAGAAGTGCACAACCACCATAATTTCGCCTGGAAGGAAAACCACGGCGGCGGGGATCTATGGGTGGTGCGCAAAGGCGCAACTCCCGCGTTCCCGGGCCAAAAAGGGTTCGTAGGCGGATCGATGGGCGATATTTCGGTAATTATCGAGGGTGTCGAAAACAATTTCGCAAACGAGTCGCTGTATTCCACCGTCCACGGCGCCGGCCGCACCATGTCGCGCACCAAAGCCGCAGGCAAAAAACGCGGCGGAAAGCGCACCGGCGGCGACGTCTCCCGCGAGATGATGGAGAACTGGGTTCGCAAAAAGAACGTGGTCCTCCGCGGCGCAGGCACCGACGAGTCGCCCCACTGCTACAAGCGCCTCCCCGAGGTTCTGGAGCAGCACGCCGGCACCATCCGCATTCTACACACGCTCACGCCAATTGGGGTGGCCATGGCAGGCGCTGATGAGTTCGACCCGTATAAGGACTGATCTTGTTACTCTGCCGAATCCGAGTCGCGGCGCTTCTTGGCATTGAGCAGCCGCGAGCCGGCGGAGGCAGGCTCTTTGACCTCGGGTTGCTGCGGCGGCGAATCGGCGGTCGGCGTGCTTTTCGCATGAGCGCGGACCTTGGCGTTTTGCAGTCGTTCGATGCGAGTGCCGACCGGCGGAGCCTCTTGTCGTCGCCGGGCGCGCAGCGCACCGATCACTTGCGCGGTTAGCGCACCGACGGGGATTGCCAGGCGGCGCACAGCCACGTCGAACGGCAGCAGCAGAGCCGCGAGCAAGGCGAAGATCGGCCATAACGGAGTTATCGAGAATCCGGCATTTGCCGCCGGCCGGCCAGCGTCTTCAGGCTTAGAAAGTGCGATTCCACCGGTAATCTTGCTCATGCGCTCCAGCAGCGCTGTGTTCGAACGAAAACTCTTGTATTCCGGCGGATAGGGAATTGAGAATCCGGAGGTCGTGACGCGCTTGCCGCCTTGACCGTCTTCCGCTACGGAGACTACGTAAGTGCCCAGATCGGTGGCGGAGAACTCGCCTCGGTAGAGGCCCGGCGCCTGTTGGGCGAGGGCAACATCGATCGACTTTCCCTCGGGTGTCGCTACTTTCACCTCGGCGCTTATGGAATTGAGCGGATCGCCGAGACGGTCATACGCTTTGATTTCCAGGATGCCTGTGCCGCCCTCGTGACGCGTCGACAATTGGTATTCGTTTTGCGACGTCCTGCGCGTTATCGCGCGAACGGATTGAGCCCAGAATGAGCCGAATTGACTCCATGTGACCCATTTGGCAGCCCACCGCGATTGCGCGTCGGAGGTAAACGCGAGCGTCGTTCCGAGGCCGTATTGCCAAGTCGCCAAAAGTGGGTCGTCTTTTGCAGTTCTCATGCCAACTTGCGCCATCGGCCGGTCGCTCGAGAGGCAGTAAGCATAAAGCGCAGGTATCGAATTCGGGTCGATTCCTCGGAGTATTTGCTCACCGGAGACGGTTTTTGGTAAGAACACGCCCTCTTCGATAGCGGATCGCGACATGATCGCGGCATCTTGCGTGAAGATTGCCGGCAGCTGCCCAGCCTTTTTAGCCAAGTAGTAATTCCCGCCGCCCGCTGCAGCCAGCTTCCTTAGGAAAGGCACGTGCGGACCGTCGCCGATTGCCACAACGGAAGTTGTAATCTTATTTGCTCGCAGCGCAGCAGCGATCGGAATGCAACCTTCTTGCTGGTCGCAGTCTGCGCCGTCGGCGAGCAGAATGAGGTGCCGTACTTTCGATTTTTCTTTTTCAAGCGTGTCACGAGCAAATTGCATGGAAGGCAGACAATAAATGCCGCCTCCCCCGGTGCCGAGTTTTCGAATTTGAGAGATAACTCCCGTTTTGTCTCCGGCTTCTTGCATCGGCGCGACCAATTCGATTCCGTCGGTGCTGCCCGCGACGCCCACGCGATCCCTCGGCGCCATCAGCTGAACCGTTGTTTCGGCGGCCTTTGCTGCGAGACGAATTTTCTCAACGCCGTCTTCGATCATCGACATACTGCCGGATGCATCGACAACGATGAGCAGAGAAGTCGAGGGGTACGTTTTGCGCTGTCGAATGTTCAAGTCGACGGGAAGGGCGTCTGCAACCGGTGTGCCGAACCAACCGCCAGGCAGGAATGAGTTCTCGCCTCCCACCATCGCGAAGCCGACGCCAGTATCTTTGATCGCGCTTTCCAGCAGCCGCATCTGCGCGACGGTCATCGTTGAGGCGTTAATGTCGTTAAAGATAATCGCGTCGTAGTTTTGGAATTCGTCTGCGCGAGTGGGCATTCCAGACGGTCCGAACAAATCGACGACGATGTCTTGGCGGCGGATCGCCGGCGCAAGAGCGCCGGCAGCGGGGTCTTGTTGGAGCACCAGGACTCTCGGTTTCCCGCGCACCGAGACGAAAGTCGACCCGACGTTGTTTCGCCCGTCGGTATCGCCTTTTGCCACCAGCGTAGCTCGATAGCGATGAAACCCCGGCTTGTCGATCACGTCACTGATGAGCACCTGGCTCCTGCCCGATGTGAGACTCACGTCAACTTCCTTCACGACCAATCCATTGCGGTCCAGCCTCAAAATTGCCTGGCCGTCGAACGTCGAGTCGACTGTCGCTTTTAGGTCGAAAGTTTGGCCCCCTGGTATGTCCGTCGGCGCCGACAAGTTCAGCACCGCCGCCTCGGGTGCGGCTCGTTCTTTGCCGAGAGCAACGTAATCGATTTGGATGCCGTCGGTCGACGCCACTTCCGCTGCGGCGACCGCCTCGCCCTCCGT
>JAICGT010000184.1 GCA_025922995.1 Fimbriimonadales bacterium | reverse complement strand
CGTCCCTGTTAACGGTGCGACTACGGAAACCGTTCCGGTTCGAACGAGCGGCGAATTCGCCGTGTTTTCGCCACGCACCGCCCCGCAAATGGAAATCGTTTTTGCTCCGGCTGACGCACCTATCGTCGAGGGTGCGGCGGCCGGAACTTTGCGGTTCGTAGGTTCAACGGGCGAAGTGGCGGAATACCCGCTCGTGTTCGCCGAGAGCCGAGAAGCGAAGCCGATCCTACTGGCGCTCGCAGGAAACTGGGTCACCTGGGCAGGCATGGGCTTGTGCGGGTTTGCGTTTGTCGCATTCCGGGGCTTGGGGCGCAGGCGCAGACGCCCGGCGAGGCTTCATGCTCGTTAGGCTCCATAAGTTCATGGCATCGTGCGGTGTGGCAAGCAGGCGCAAGTGCGAGGAGTTCATCGAGCAAGGAAAAGTAACGGTCAACGGCCGACGCGTTACCGAACTCGGAACGAAGATCGACCCCGAAGTCGACGAGGTCACCGTTTCTCGACGCAGGATCACCCAGCCGCGCCGCGTCGTGCTCGCGATGAACAAGCCGAAGGGCATTGTAACGACGATGAACGACGAAAGGGGTAGGCGTCAGGTGACCGAGTTTCTGCCCGAGTTGGACGTTACGGTCAAGCCCGTTGGCCGGCTCGACAAAGATAGCGAGGGGCTGCTTCTTTTCACGAACGACGGAGACCTGGCCGCGTTGCTCACCCACCCCAAGCACTTGGTGCCGAAAACCTACCGGGTCGTCGTGCAAGGATTGGTCGAAGAAGCCAAGCTCGACAAGCTCCGGGGCGGGCTTTGGATTCCGATCGATCGCGACAGCCACAAGGGCAGGAAGACAATGCCTGCGGTGCTCGGCTCTGTCGGGTTGGAGCACAAGGCGAAGAAGACGACCATCGAGATCACGATCCAAGAGGGGCGCAAGCGGCAGATCCGTGCCATGTTCGATGCAATCGGCCATTCGGTGATCGAGCTTAAACGCACCCGGTTCGGGCCGATCACCCTCGGGAAGCTGCCTCCCGGCGGCTGCAAAATGCTTTCAAAGAGCGAGGTGGACCGATTGGAGGGTTCGGCGAAGCCGAATGCTAACGCTTCTTCCCAGAAGAAGACACAACCTTAGTCAACTGAGGGCGATTCAGAGTCGAATCCCCCCGCAGCGATTCCGCTGCGAGGGGCATTCGCAAGAACCCGGCAAGTATCAGCGGGCTCTGCGTCGAAGCAAAATGAACGCGCCGCCGAGCAGGACGGTTACAACGGTGGCAGGCTCCGGCACAACTCCCGCCGCAAGGCCGCGCAGGTCAATGAACCCACCGGGGCCGACCGCCGAGAACGCGCCGGTTCCCGTATCGATTGTGTAGAACCCCGTCCGGGCACCGAACAAAGTACCCCCGACACCAAAGTCCATGCCCTGAATGTCAGTAGTTCCAGGGTTATTAGGGTTGACGTCCGTCGCGATCCCGCTCCCGGAATCCACGGTTAACAATCCTGCCGAGATATCCCAGGCGTACAAAGTAGTCGCAGAAACCGCGAGCGCTTGCACGCTGCCAAATCCCGTATTTCCGACGAGTGTCGCATCACCTGTCGCGACGTTGATCGTTACGAGTTCGTCACCAGCGGACTGCTGACGGATTCCCCACATTGTGGCGCCGTCATAAGCAAGGCCGCGAATGTCTTCGAATCCTCCGACCAAGGTGGCCGTCGGAGCCCCGAGTGTCCAGGTGTACAAGCCGCTTGCGCCTCCGAGAAAACGATAGCCGTAGAAGGCAGCCCCTATGGTCTCCATGGAGTTCCAGCCGGCTATCCCGAGATTTGCGGCTGAGCCTCCCACCCCGGTTGTCGAGTCTATCAGAGTGAGGTCTGTTGTGCCAAACGAATTGGCGTACACGTCCTCCGAGAATGCAGAACCCGCCAACGTCAGCGTCAAAACTGCGGTGGTCGCCTTTAAGATTGTTTTCATCCGTTCTTTCCTCCGTGCGCCGAGCGGCGCGACTCTTCAAGTATGTCACGATTTGAGCTATTCTTGACCAAGTGGAGAAACTGATTCTTGCTGCGCCCAGAGGCTTCTGCGCCGGCGTCGCGTATGCGATCGAAGTCGTAGACTTGGCGCTGAAAGTGCACGGCGCTCCGCTATACGTGCGCCACGCGATCGTGCATAACGAGTGGGTGGTGAAGAGCTTCGAGAAGCGGGGGGTCGTGTTTGTCGAGGACGTCAACGAAATCCCTTCAGGCTCCACGGTGGTTTTCAGCGCTCACGGAGTCAGCCCGGCAGTGCGCGAGCAGGCTGCCGCCCGCGACCTCCACATCATCGACGCCACCTGTCCACTTGTCACGAAGGTGCACAAAGAGGCTGCGAGGTTCGCTCGTCGGGGGTACACGATGCTGTACATCGGCCATCGAGGGCACGTCGAAGCCGAGGGAACGATGGGAGAGGCCCCCGACAGGATGATCCTGATCGACAATGTCGAAGAGGCCGAGGCTGTTCAGGTTCCGGACGGGCCATTGAGCGTTGTTACCCAGACGACCCTCAGCGTCGACGAAGTCGAGAAAACGCTCGACATCCTAAGGCGAAGGTTTCCCCACCTCGAAACGCCGCAGAAGGAAGATATCTGCTATGCCACGACCAATCGTCAGGGAGCGGTCAAGGAGCTTGCCAAAGCGTGTGACCTCGTCGTTGTGGTGGGTTCTCAGATGAGCAGCAACTCGAACCGATTGCGCGAGGTGGCGGCTTCGTTCGGCGTGCCCGCTTTTCTCATCATGGCTCCGGACGAGGTTCAAAAGGAGTGGTCGAGGTACAAGGTCATCGGCGTAACGAGCGGGGCCAGCACGCCGGAAAGCGTGGTCGAGGCAATCGTCGGCAGGCTGCTGGAATTCAATCCTAATGCCATCGTCGAGACGCTCCAAACTGTCGAGGAAGATGTTACGTTTCTGCCGCCTCGCGATTTGATCGCCCAGGCGGACGCCGCCGGTTGATCCTCGCGCTCGTCCTCATGCTGCAGACGCCGTTCGACCATCTCGTCGACGCCCCGCATCCCAAGGGTTACGTTGCGATGCGTGGTACGCCGGTAATCGACGGAAGCATCTCAGACACCGCATGGTCGAAGGCGCCCTGGACCGACGCCTTCGTCGACATCGAAGGCTCGCTCAAGCCTAACCCGCGCTTCATGACCCGAGCGAAGATGCTCTGGGACGACGACTACTTTTACATCGCGGCTGAGATGGAAGAGCCGCACGTCTGGGGGACGCTCACGGAACACGATAGCGTCATCTTCTACGACAACGATTTCGAAGTGTTTATCGACCCTGACGGCGACAATCACAACTACTACGAGTTCGAAATGAACGCTCTGAACACCGGCTGGGACTTACGGCTGCCCAAACCGTATCGTGACGGCGGGCCTGCATTGAACGAATGGGAAATACCTGGGTTGAAGACTGCCGTCACCATCGACGGCACACTGAACAATCCGAGCGATACTGACCGCGGCTGGAGCGTCGAGATTGCGATGCCGTGGGCTCCGCTCGGCGGAAAGCCGGCGACGGGCGTACAATGGCGCGTCAACTTTTCGCGCGTCGAATGGCAGGTCGACCTCATCGATGGAAAATATGTGAAGCGCGCCGGCCTTCGTGAAGACAACTGGGTGTGGTCGCCGCAATGGGTGATCGATATGCATCAGCCGCAGATGTGGGGCTACGTGCAGTTCGAGGACTCGGCTGGATCGCTCATGCCCGATTTAAATCACCGCGCGAAGAT
>JAICGT010000183.1 GCA_025922995.1 Fimbriimonadales bacterium | reverse complement strand
TCGCTGGGCCGCCTCGTGGGCAGACAACTGACTTTTCGACCGTCGGATGATGAGCGGCTTCAAGTCGGCAAGAGGGCAGCTGTCGTCGTCTACGAACGCGTGCTGGGCGTTATGGGCGAGATTTCGCCGTCCATCGCCGATACCCTCGACCTCGGTCATGACACCTTTGCGGCGGAGATCGATGTGGATGCCCTTATCGGCGTCGCCGAGGACAAGGTCGAGTATTGTCGGCTGTCGCCGTATCCGGCGGTTCGAAGAGACTTCGCCTTTCTGATCGACCGGAGCGTGCTGTACGCGGCGATCGAGCGTGTCGTGCGCGAGGCCGCAGCGGGGCTCGCCGAAGACGTCCGCCTCTTCGACGTCTATGCCGGCAAAGGGATTCCTTCAGATAAGCACAGCCTAGGCATGGCGCTTACACTTCGGCACCCCGAAAAAACCCTAACGGATGAAGAAGCGAACGAAATCGCAGCGCGCGCTTTCGCCGAAATTAGGCGTCTCGGCGGAGAGCCGCGGACCTGATTTTTGCAGGCCGGCGAGCCGCTTCGTAAATTGCTTTAAGCGCGAGCAGCAACATTCCGGGCACGACGAGCGCATCGTCGAGAATTCCGGGACCCACCAGAACGTCGGGAATAAGGTCGATCGGGCTGACAAGATAAGCGGCGGCGCCAAGCATCAGGAGCTTCGCCTTCAACGGCACAATAAGGTTCTTCGTCACGTCGGTATTAACGGCAATCGCTAAGCCAAGGTTTCAAAACTGGGAACCGACAAGCGCGACCTGGGTGTAGACTCTAAAGACCCACAGGAGGCATAAATGACAATCAACAAGATGTTTTTCGCGATCCCGCTCGCCGTCGCGGCTGTTTTCGCCGTCGCTCAACAAGAAGCGGTCACTGATTTTGCCAGCATGAAAGGCAAGAAGGCTGTTTTCTCAATGGTTACATCCGAAGGCAAGACCGTGACCAACGAAACGCTCAAGGGCAAAGTCGTTTTGATCGACTTCTGGGCGACGTGGTGCGGACCGTGCAAGGCCGCCTCGCCGTCAGTTCAGGCGCTTCACGATAAGTACGGCAAGAATGGGCTCGTCGTGATCGGCGCAAACGCATTCGAGCGCACCGATCCCGATGGCGCTGCTGCCGGCTACGCCAAGGAGCACAACTACACATACATGATGACCATCAAGAACGACGCGCTGGCTAAGTCCTGGGGCATCAGAGGCATACCTTCATTCGCCGTTGTCGGCAGGGATGGAACGATCGTACTGGCTCAGGTCGGCTTCTCTGCCGGCAAGACCGACGTTGTTATCGAGAACGCGATCAAGGGCGCCCTCGGCACGAAGTAAGCATCGATTTCAACTCATTTAGGCGGCCCCGGGCTCATGCTCGAGGCCGCTTTTTCGTTTTCGGGGCGTAACGCTTGTCCGTTTGCTGCGTAGAAAGAGGCAGGCACTCAAGTGCAATTACCGGAGGCTTTTCTTTAATTATGAAAACTATAGTTGGATTTTTCTTGGCGTGCGCAGTCGTCATCGTTTCGGTCGGCTGCAACGGCTCGGCAAGCGTTCAGGACCGCATCATCGACCGAATCCGCAGCCTGCTGAATGCAGCGAATCGTGAGAGCATCACCGATACGATGCGAAACTACTCGTTCGAATACTGCGATGCCGAAGACTTCTGCGGCGGCGGCACCTATCAGGATGAAAGGGCTTGCTGGATCAACACTTTTGAGGACCCAACCTCGTCTGTCCGATTCTCCGACCTGCGCGTAATCGACGTCCAAGTCAACCAGCAGCAAACCGAAGGCTACATCGATGCGACCGTGCACTTTGTCGTGTACGACCAGTTCGGCGGGTTTATCGCCGAGGACGATTACACGTTCCGCATGTTCATGATCATGGAAGGCACGGAATGGCTCATGTGGGGCGACGGAAACTGCTTCGACTCTCCGCGAACCGCGCCGAAGTCCTGGAAAGACCGGGTAGGCACGGAGACCAGAGCCGGAGGTCCCCAGACTCGCAGCAAGGTGAACGTTCCCAAGCCTTAGCGAAGCTCGATCCTTTCAAATATCCTGCCTCGACATGTCCTTTGCCGGGGCAGGCGGGCGACGGAATAGAAACCGGACAACGAATCGCCCAAGTACACTGTCTTAAGTTACGGAGCAACTCATGCAGTCAGCCTGGAAAGTCGGAGTCTTTGTTTTAGTGTTCGCGGCCCTACTGTTCGCGGCCTACTCGATCGTCGGCAACAGCCTCGTTCGCAAACCGACGGACACCTATTACGCGATTATGGAGGACATCGGGAGCATCGACCCCGGTTCGGCAATCACCCTGTCCGGTGTAGGGATCGGCTCGGTCGACAGCGTCGAGCTGCTGGGCCCCAACAAGGTTCAACTTACCCTTGCGATTCAGAAAGGCACATTTGTCCCCAAGGACGTCCGAATCGGCTCCTCGAGCAGCCTCCTCAGCCTGAGCGAGGAGAAGATCAAGCTCGTAAGCGATTTGGGCGAGAAGGCGGGAAGGCTCCCCATAGGCGGCACGATCTACCTCAAGAAGGGATCGCTGCTGTCCTCTGTGCTTCCCGAAGGCGAAGAGACGTTTCGTGAGCTCAACCTTACATTGAAGGCGACGCGCGAGCTCCTGAGCGATCCGGCGCTGAAATCCGGGCTCACCGACCTCATGGCCGGAACCAAAGAGACCCTCGCTTCACTCGACACTGTTCTCGTCGAGACGCGCGGCATGATCGCCGAAAATCGGGGCACCCTGCGATCTGTGGTAGTCAACGCAGCAGCGGCGGTAAGCGACATGCGAAACGGGATCAGGGCGGTCATGGCACAAGTCGAAGAAGCCGACCTTCCCGAAAACATCCGAAAGATCATGGCGTCGCTGGAGCGCACATCCGCGCAGGCAGAGGGATTGGTCGCCGAAATGAACGCTTTCGTAACGGATCCGGCGATGCGCACTGCCCTTTCGAACACGGTCGCAAACATGGAAGAACTGTCCGCCCGAGGCGTCGACATCGCCGAGAACACCAAAGCCATGACCGAAGACGGCAAGGTCATCACGACGAAGGCGATCGAGTTGGCAGACCAAGCCCAAGAGATAGCGACCGAAGCGAAGGGCTTGCTTGAGAGGCTCAGTAACTTCCTGGGCGTTCTGCCCACGGGCGGAACGAAGCTTTCCCGACCGGAGCTAACGCTTGAAACCGGCAGGAACTTCGAGTTGGATCGGTTTGCCACCAACGCATTCCTCGACTACCCGCTGAACCCGACCGCGAGCATCTTCGCCGGAATCTACGACGCAACGGAGACGAATAGGCTCACCGTCCAGTACGCCCAGAACTTTCGTAACAACGCCCGCTTGCGCTACGGTGTTTACGCCTCAAAGCCGGGCATTGGGGTAGACTTCAACCCCACGGCTCGAGTGAACATTACGGGCGACTTGTTCGACCCGAATGACCTGACTTTCAACGTTCGAGCACGCTACCTCATCAGCAACGGCGTCTACGGCTGGCTGGGTGTGAATCGCGTGTTCGACGGTAATCAGGCGATGTTAGGAGTGGGCGTAAAGAGATAACGAATGAAGGTCATCCTCGAACAGACGGTTCAAAAGCTCGGCAAAGCCGGCCAAGTGGTTTCGGTTGCCGACGGCTTCGCCCGCAACTTTCTTTTCCCGAAAGGGCTAGCTCGTGTGGCTGATAAGTCCGGCCTCGCCCGCCTCGATCGCCAGGAAGAGAAAGTGCAGGCGGATATAGAAAAGGGGCGAGACGCAGCC
>JAICGT010000182.1 GCA_025922995.1 Fimbriimonadales bacterium | reverse complement strand
GTACCACTGCAACCCGGCCAAGCCCGCGTTGGGCCCTGTTGGATTGGCATTGACACCCGTCCGCGGAGCCACTCCGCGATGTGTCGGCCAATCGATACCCTGGGAATAGCCCGCGCAGGCCATGGCGAACATCGCCAGGCCGCTCATCAACTTTTTCATGGTTGCACCGTTCATTTTCTTAACGCCTATCAGCAAATACCGGGATAACGAGGCCGCGAGTACCAACTACCGGTGGCAGTTCGAACCTGACCTGATCTGAGTTGAATCCAAAGTTCGGCGACCCCGGTTCAAATGTGTCGCCGAGCCACTGTGTAACTTCGCCCGTGAAATCTCTTACTCCGCCCGGGCGGGGATCAGTACGCCCATAGAACGAGTTCGTGATCAATACGTGGCCATTCGACAATCGCTTGGCCGCCGCCGCACGCAGAGGAACACCTCTTAGGGTTCGATATGTCTCGTTCGGCATCATCCAGAAAGTGTCCCAAGTCGTGCCGTTTCGTCGAATCTCGTAAACGCCGGTAGCGTCTGCGATCATGATCGCGTAGTCGATCACGTTATTGGTGATGCCGATCGGTCTTACCGAGACGCTGTTGATCGCCGTGAGCTTCTTCACCGTGCCGAACACGTTGATCTCGTTGACGACTTGGTTGCCGGCAGGCGTCACCGAATCGAAAATCACCAGTCCGCCGGTCCCTCCGGCTTCTCGCGGATTTCCACCGGCTGGCGGCTGCACGCCGATGTTGGCTGCCGTGGGAAGCATTTCGCCAATCGCGGCAACATAGACAAACTGCGCGTTGCCCGACGGATCGATGCCGACCTGCATCCGCTGGATCGCGGTGTACTGCCAATTCTTGCGACTCAACGACTCGGGCGTATGCCAATACAGCACCCCAAGCTGCGTCGTCCCGTTAATGTCCGTTATGGGGCTGCCGATCGCAAAGGAAGCCGGGTCTGCCTCATAGCGATCCACCAGCTCGATCATGCGGCGATTGCCGGTGTCGGCGATGAGGTAGTGAGACCAGTACTCCAGAGGCCGCGGGTTAGAAAGTCGATTGTTCGCGGCAGGAACGTAGTCGTGCCACGTCGATACATCGCGCGGCTGTCGCAATCGCAATTCGTCGCCGCCGTGGAACCCGTCCGGTCGATACGTTGAATCCAAGATGAAGTTCTCAATGCTCCTGACTTCGCCCGCCGTCTTATCGAGTCTAAGAATCCGGTCGGCTCCGGTGTCCACGATGATGTACTCGTTTGCGCCGCTTGCGTAAGCCTTAGTGGGCCGAATAAGCTTTCGCGTCTGGATCAGCGTCGTGTTGCCATTCTGTGCCGCTTGATAGGTCAAGTCGGAGTTCCAGATTGCGAAGCCTGCCGCGTCTGTCTCGACGATCCTGCCCTCATCGGCAACGACCGTAATTCCTCTCTTGAACCCGTGGATACCTCGGTCTGCCCAAGCGATAACGGCTCCGTCGCCCCCGACTACGCCGCGCGCTTCGTTATCAAGGCTGCCGTCCAGCAAGGTCTGGTTCAGTCGGATTACAAAATCGTTGAGCGACTGAACACCTTCACCCGACGGCCACCGAACGAGTTCGTTCGCTTTGAATCCAATGGGATTGGGGTCTGGATACAACCACCGAGACTGCTTCAGCCCCGGCCTTCCGGGGATTGTAATAAGCGACGGATGATTCGGCGGGATCGAGGCGTCCATGGCAAACAGCGCGGGCCTTGGCCGGAAGCCTTGGCCGGCGAGCATGTCGGGCAAGATGTTGCCGCCCGCGACGTAAACCGTATTTCCGGTCACGAACGCCGGTGACTCGTTCACGAAGCCGTTCAAAACGAAGTACCACAGCAACGGGCTCCACTTCGAACCCGTCGTGTCCGGGTCGAGCAATTGGCTGCCTCCGGTCCGGCTGGTGATCACGACGGGCAGCGACGTAGTCAGTGCGTTTCGCATCGTCCCGTTCGTGCTGGACATCATATTGTCGAATCGGATCATTCCGGTCGACTCTTCGATATCCACCTGGTTACCCTGCATCGTCACGTACTGCTCAGGCACGTTGCGGTTGGTGCTGGCAGCCATATCTGGTTGCCGCACGGTGATCCCGCCTGATATCGGCGCGCCAAGGCGGATGTCGATGCGATCGGGGTCGGCGTCGAACGCCAGAATTGCGGTTATTCTGGGCCCACCGAAGGCACGCTTCTCGCCTGCGACCGTGATGTAGCAGACGTCGCCGACGATCGTCGCGCCGCCGTGGAAGTGCAACCGTCGCATCGGGGCGTTCAGGAACGGAACCATATTGGTGGAAAGGTAATCCAGATCGATGAGCGCCGGGCCCCACGGCACCGTCTGACTGCCGCCGACTTGAATGCTGATGTTGTCGTAAAGGTCCCAGCGATACTTCAGCTTGAAGCGGCCCCGGTCGTACTCGTTCAACACAAACAGCGTGCCGTTGGAGATTTCATTCGCAGTCGTTACGAACAAGTTGCCGTTCGCCGCGAGAGCCATCGATTTGACCGGATAGCGGGTTCTATTGACATCGTCGGGGAAGAAAATCTGACCGCGAATCAGCTGCGCCATTAGGTTGGGCGCACCCGTGCCCCAGTCGATGTGGTAATCGATCCGCACGCTAATTCCCGCAGGAAGCGAGCCGTTTGTTCCAAGATTGAGTTGGCCCGGCGCGAACTGCACCGCAGACCCATCCAAGATTCCGGCCGTCTCGGCAGGAGTCAACACGCGCTTCGTGGCGTCTTCGACTAATGAAACCCTGATGCCGAAGCCGTTGCCGTCCTGCGAGAGCCTAAGCCCCTTGGATGCAGCCCGGGTTATAACCTGAATGGAATTCGCCGTTCGGTTAACGGTCGGCGCTTCGCCCTTAGTGCCGATCCAAAGACTCGTTACACCCGCGGCAGCACCGCCGGGTGTCGAGCGGTTCGGTGCGTACATAACGGCATCGAGCCCGCCGCTTCCATCGGCTATTGGAATGTATCCGACCGTCGGCGATCCGCCCGGCTCGGGAAGAATCGGTGCGCCCTGTCCCGAAGCGACCCAGCGCGTACCGCCGGTGGCAATCGCTTGGCCCGTGGCTTGGCTGGCGGCCCAAACCCGTCCCACGATTTGGCCGATGTTGTTGCGCACTGAGTCGAAAACGTAAACCGCGCCATCAAGCACAGTTGCCGGGTACGGCCCGCGCCCAGGAGCACCGAAATTCATTGCGGGTGCGCTCGGCGGCGCAATCGTGGCGGCAGGCGGGATCGGGTTCTGCCCCAGCAGCCTGCCCTGTTGCGTTGGCAAAGCATTGAAAATAAGTAGGCTGCCCCGGCCGTCGACTAGGTACACCTGGTCTTTTGGCGCGCTACCGACTGTCTGCGCCTCACCAGCCGAAGGCGATCCGAGTGGGCCCGCCAGTGGCGTGCTTCGCCAAACAAGGTCGTGGCTCGTGCCGCCGCTGGCGTCTTGAAAACCGTCATCCAGCCATCCGTCTCCGTCCAGATCGCGAGACGGGTCTGCCTTATAGGCATAGAGAACGTTCCCCGAAACGACAAAAACGAGGCCCTTATAAACGATGGGCGGGAAGTAGTTGGCATGGTCGCCGACATCGAGGTCGAGCAACGGGTTGCTCCACGCCTGGAGCAAAGGCGCACCCAAGCTCACCTTGCCCGAGTTTAGGCGCCGACCGGAGCCCGATAGACTGCCGAAGCTGCTGCTGAGGCTGCAGACGTTGTAGGCAAACTTGAGTTCGGTCGCGGGCAGAGAGAGGTAATTCGTGCCTGCAATCGGCCCGGTGTTTGG
>JAICGT010000181.1 GCA_025922995.1 Fimbriimonadales bacterium | reverse complement strand
TACGATCAGGTTCATCATGTGGACCGGCGAGGAGCAAGGGCTGCACGGTTCGCGGCGCTACGTCGAAATGCACAAGGCTGAGTTGGACAAGATCAGCGCTGTTCTGGTCGACGATGGCGGCACGAACTATTCGGGCGGCCTCGTTTGCATCGCCGACATGGAGCCGATGCTCACGACCGCGATCGAACCGGTTGCTTCTTTCTTCCCGGAAATGCCCGTGAAGCTCACGATTCGTGAGACGATGCCGCGCGGGGGAGGAAGCGACCACGCTCCTTTCAACGCGGTCGGAGTCCCGGGCTTTTTCTGGAATGAAACCGGCAGGGCGAACTACAACTACGTGCACCACACACAGCACGACTCCATCGATCAGGCGATTCCGGAGTATCTGGTGCAATCGTCGACGGTGACGGCGGTCGTGGCGTATAACCTGGCTTGCGCGGACACGCTGCTCCCCCGGCAGAAAGCGAGAAACTAGCGAAGCGATTGTGCGGCGGCGAGTCTCTCGTCGCCGCACTCTTACTGTAAGTCTTCCATCCCAATCAGATTAATGATAAGTTACGACGATGGTCTGGATCGGCGTAGGTGTCGCAGCATTCATCGTTCTTTTCTGGATAGCGCTACGGGCGGCGCTCCCTTTGGGCACGCCTCCCGGTGGCACGAGTGGGAGGGGCGGCGGGCAGGAGCCGTCACGCGTTCCGCGCGCCCCGAGGCCTCTCGTTCGAACCGGAGCTGCCGAGGAGCCGATCCCCGATTCTGAAGGCGACGACAGTGAATCGCACTGAAGAGCTGGCGGGCCAACAGATTCAGTGAAACGCCCAGCACGCGAGGCGATAAAAAGCGAAGATGAGTCGCCACGGCTCCTTCGGATATCGATGATGGCAGCGATTTCCCGCAGCCCGGCTGAGTTTCCTGACGCCTTACTCAAAGCAACAATTTGGCCATCAAAGATTTAAGGTTTACTTTCGGCCTTCTCGTGACCCTACATAAATAGAACCGAAAAACAATGCACCGCCGCCAAACCAGAACCGACCCGATATACACATTGCGCATTCGAAAACTGACAAAAACCTGGTACCTCCTCCGAGTAAATCAGCCGATCTCGTGCGAGCAGTACCGACGTGAGCGAGATGAATCTGCAAAATAATGAGAGTAATAGATAACAGAAAAATGAGATGACAGTGAATACCAACCCTCGCAACCCCGCATCGAGCGCACGGGTGCCGTGGCTAACGGCTCTTCAACTCGCGTGTACCTGAGACCGGACCTACTGCCGATGGCTTTACAACCGTCCATGTCCGAACCCGAAGAGCATAACCAGCCCCGATGGTTTCTGAGGACAACGACGATCAGCCGTACCACTCTTTGTAGCCCTTGTACGCCATAAACGGCAGCCGAACGGCGTAATAGCCGGCGAGGCCCGTGACCGTTCGCAGCCGCGAATGCGGCCGATGCTCGGGCGCGACGTCGGTGCCCTCGAGCCAGAGCCGTTCCGCCTCACGGTAGGCTGCCTCGATCGATTCCTCTTCGACAAGCCTGCGCATTCGATTAGTCAGCGGTTCGACGTGCAACTCTTTTGGAAAGGGATACAGCGACCTAAGCTCCTCCCATCGGGCTTCGACGTACGGCGTCAGCCCTTGAATTGTCCATGTCTGCCTCTGTTCATTGTACACATCGCGGTCGAACGGAAACGCGAGCGGCCACGCTGCTATTGCGGTCACGGCGTCCAGGATCTCCCTGAGTCTATAGATCTCAGGAATCGGGTCGAAGACGCGCATCTCGATCGTCCCGAGCCTCTTGCTGACGATGACGTCTTGGAACCGGTACTCTCGGTCCTCCCGTAACGGCCCGAGGCACCCCGGCTGAGCCATGCGATAGCTGAGGCCGAACTCCTTGCCCGCCGACCATGGCGAGTTCGCCGCAGCCACGGCGAGCACCGGAGCAAAATACGCGAGGTTTTTATAAACTCGGCCACGCTCGGAGTCCGGAACGCCGACGTGGATATGGGTAGCCGCCGTATTGGTCGGTGACTCCAGCGTAAACAGTGCGCCGACCGGAACAATCATGCCTCCCCGCGCGGCGCTCGCAAACTCCGTGCGTCGCTCCATTAGGTCGCCCAGCAAGTGCTTGATCTCTTCGTGCACACCCGTCGCCATCTCGATGCTTCCCATAAAGCACTCTTTGCGCTCTTCGCCTTTAGCAAAGTTTGATGCGGAATGCTGTATGTATCGTTTAGGATTTTTCCAGAGCAAACGCCGAAGGTAGTCGAGAGATTGCAGGGTTGGCGTCAGCCGACCCTTTTCGAGCACAAAGACCTCTTCTTCGACTCCAAGCGTAATCGGATAGGGCTTCATGCAGACGCTGTCTTTTGCTTGATAAATCGTTCGATGTCTTCCGGATCGAGGACACGGACTTGGGGCCGCGCCTCCGCGATAAAGGTCTCGAACGACCGCTCGTCGATGATCCCTTCGGCCACAAACTCATCGAATATCGCTCGAAGGACCGTGCCCTCGCTGGGCGGCGTCGCGTAAGCGTCGATCCACAGGCCAGGTCCCTTTTTCGTTTCGTAAGCTACTGCGGCAATGTACGTTTCGTTGGTTGCCTGGGCAAGGTGTTCGATCGATGCCTCGGTAACCCACACGCCCTTCGATACGCAGAGTCCTTCCGAATCGAGCCGGGCCACGATCTCGTCTTCCGTGCCCACGGCAAACGCCAACACCTGAATCCCGCTGTTGGGGTTGACGTACGACAGCAAAATGCTTTCGCCAGCCCGTTTCAAGTAGACGCAGTCGTCCGAGCCTTCCCCGTACCTCTTGACGGACGGCACGAAATTTGGATAGTCAACCACGAGGGTCATGCGCATAGCATATCCCCTCGGCAGGAGGTTCGCGTGCTCCGGCGAAACTAATTCGCACTTATGTCGCTGCGGCTAACCGTTGTTTGTTGCCTGGTTGCCGTGTCTGCGGCGGCGCTGGGCCAGACGGACTATCGCAAGATAATCGGCGGGATTTCCACCGAGGATTTGCGCGACGGGGTCCGCGCAATGTCCTCGGCCTCTCGTCTCGGCGGCCCACGCGGGGCCGCGCTCGAATGGATCCTCGGCCCCGAATGTCTGGGGGCCTTGGGAAGCGTTCGGCGCGAAGACTTCGTCGTTACGATCCCGGATCCCAATTCGAAGGGCCGCTTGCTCGTCGGAGAGCGAGAAATCACCGTGTTTCCGCTATGGCCGAATAGCGTGAGAACGAACACCTGCGATATCAGCGGCCCGATTCTGTATGCCGGACGAGGAGCGGTAAGCGACTTCGACGGCAAGAGAGTCGCCGGCGCGATCGTCCTCATGGATTTTGAGAGCGAGCACGGATGGCTCACAGCCGCCAGGCTCGGCGCGAAGGCGATTGTGTTCTTGGAGCCTGACAAAGCCTCGCGGGGTGAGATCGAAACGAAATGGTCGGAAGTTCCGACGAACGTCCCGCGCTTCTGGCTTCCTCGAGCGGATACCGAAGCCGTGCTGGCGGGGGTCGGCTCGGTAGCCAGGCTGAATTGCAGACAGGAATGGGTGGATTTCGAAACCGCGAATTACATGGCGGCGTTGCGAAGCGATGATTCGGAGATGGGAGACGAATGGGTCGTCGTTTCGGCGTATGTCGACGGGGCGTCGGGAGTTCCCGCCTTGGGGCATGCCGCAGACCAAGCCGCAGGCGCGGCGGCGCTGGGTTCGCTGATAAAACACTTTAAATCCAATCCTCCCAAACGCAGCGTCTTGTTTCTTGCCACGTCCGCGCATTTTCAGG
>JAICGT010000180.1 GCA_025922995.1 Fimbriimonadales bacterium | reverse complement strand
GGCGCGTACGAGCGCATCGGCGAGGTGCGGCACGTGGTCGATTCGTTGCCGCACGGCGCAGCGGTGCACTATAAAGCCGGGGCTTCGCTTGCAGAAGTGGAGATCGAGACGCGGGACTTCTTCGTGACGTCTCCGGCGACACGCGACCGCGTGTTCGGCACGGACGGCTGGAAGGTCGAGCGGGAGAAAACGATCTCGCGCGAAGTAAAGAAGGTCGGACAATACAACGACGCCGTGGCGTTTTATGACACCTCGTTACTAGCGCCAGTTAAGTAGGCTTGAACCCCTCGCTCCAGCCTCTTGCCCGTACGAAGGCGCCCAGGTAAACGACGCCCGCGAACAGCCAGAATAAAGGCGCGTTCCACCAGTGGTAGTACCACTTGCGATAGTAGCGCACGAGGCTCCGGTGCGACTCCCAGATCATCGGCTTCCGAACCTGCCGCGTGCTCGCGCCGCCGTGGTGCTTAAGCCGCGCCTCGGCGCAGTACCAGATATTCCAACCCGTGTTGGCGATGCGTTGCAGCAGGTCCACCTCGTTGAAGAAGATCGGAAACTGCGGATCAAACGGGCCATCCGACATGTCCGATTTGTCCGACACGTAAGACAAGGCAGCCGCCCGATACAGCACAAACGTCCCCATCGGCTGCTCGACCTCCTGGCTCTTGCCGTAGTCGAAGCCGTTCATGCGGTACCGCCCGAAAACACCCGGCAGTAACTTCGCCAACCCCAGCATCTCCGGCAAGATCGCCGAAGGCCGCGGGAACGAGCGGATGCTTGCCTGAGTCGTCACGCCGTCGGGATCGACCAAGCGAATCCCCATCGCTCCCACGTCCGGCCGCTTAAGCATTTCAGCCACGGCGATACGCAGCGAGTCATCGAAGAACTCGACATCAGGGTTGAGCGTTAGGATCAGGTCCGCGTCCGCCGCCGCCGCAATCCCAATATTGTTCCCCTCGGCATACCCCACATTCTTCTCCAGCGCCACCAGACGAACCCAGCCAAACGACTCCCGAACCATCTCGACGGATCCGTCCCGAGAGTCGTTGTCTACCACGACAACTTGCATCTCCTCGCCGAGGCCGAACGTCTCCAAAGAACAGAGACAACGCCGCAAATGCTCGCAAGTTTTCCAGTTAACGATAACAATGGTGAGCATTTGGACGAGTTCTCCGTATTCTATTCGAAGAACATATCCAGAGACGAAAGGAGGGAGGCCCTCGACCCTGACGGGTTGAGACCGAACGCCGAGTTCTGGTAGACTGAAGAGTCTGCGAGGGGCTTCATACCCAAGCGCTTGCGAGCGCCAAGGAGCGTCTTGCGCAACTCACGACATGGGCGAGCAATGTGATCTCGCACCAGCCTGGAGGAAACGCAATGAACCTAAGAATAACCATCGCGGCTGCCGTCACTCTTTGTGCGGCTGTCGCAGTCACCCAGCAATTTACTGCCGGCTCTGTAGCCGGCATTTCTAATGTTAACTCTATTACGCCTGCACTAGCCAATCTGCTCACTCCCGATGAAATCGACACCGTCATGGTCCGAATCTCGGGTGATGGGGTCGTTGTCCGAGCAGCACCCAAGAACGACGCCAAGAAACTCGTCGACGTCGGCGACGGCACCGTCGCCTGGAACAAGGGCCAAGTCGGATCTTGGTACAAAGTCAAGTTCAAACACGGCACGGTGGGCTACGTTCCCGCCGCGAACCTTGTGCCGGTATATGCGGTCGCTACCGACTCGCTCAAGCCCGACAAGTACAGCGTAGTCCAAGGCGATAACGACATCACGATTTCCCGTAAACTCGGAGTTCGCGCCAAGGCTCTTCGGCTCGCGAACCCCGGCCTTGATTGGTCCAAGCTGATCGTCGGCCAGATCCTCAAGGTGCCCACCGAAGAGGACTCCGCCTCCGCGGCAGAAATCAAGGTCAACCAGATCGACACTTCCGCAGCCAGGGTCAACAGCAAGAGCGTCGTCATGCGGTCGCAGCCGACCACGATGAGCGGCAGGGTCGCCATCACCCAAATGCGCGACAAAGTCTTCATCCTCGCTCAGGAGGGCGCCTGGTACCACGTCAAGACCGTAGACGGCAAAACCGGCTATATCCGCGGTGACTATCTCAACGAACTGCGACCCGTGGTAGCCAGTTCGACCCGAACCACCAGCGGCCGAGCGATTTCTTCGTCGGGATTCGTGTTCGGCGAGGAATCGGGATACGAAGGCGTTAACGCCGACATCATCGCCGAAGCTCGACGGCATATCGGCACCCGCTACCGATGGGGCGGCGAATCCACCAGAGGCTTCGATTGTTCCGGTTTCGTCCGATACGTTTTCCGGCACAGCGAGGGCATCGTGCTCCCGCGCACCTCTCGCGAGCAGGCCAAGTTCGGCCAACCCGTGAACCGCAACGAGCTACGCCCCGGCGACATCATTTCTTTCGCAACAAGCGGCGGCTCCCGCGTCAGCCATGTGGGCGTCTACATCGGCGGCAACCAGTTCATCCATTCCAGCAGCAGCCGAGGCGTTCGCATCGACACGCTCACTGGCTACTACGCAAAGCGCTTCGTCAACGCCCGCCGCCCGGTCGTCGGCCCCCCCGAACTGCCCGCCATCGCGCCGGCGAACAGGAAAGAAGGCGAGGGTGAAGACGACGAGTCGTCCCCAATCCCACCAGACCTCCCGCAAGAGTAAAGGCACGATTGGCGCAATCGCTTAATCGCGGGGCGCCATCCAGAGAGCACGGTCGATTTCGCAGCGCCATGGAAACGCTAACACGGGGCCTAGTGCCCGGTACGCCATGCGCGACCTGACTTTGCGCGTTATCGGCTCAACATACGCCGACGCATCGCTTCCGGTTGTAAAGCCGATTGCATAGGTATCGGCGGTCGTTCCCATGCGCTCGTACGGCAATTCATATTTCGCCGTCTGGAAATTGTAAAGCTCGATACGATGCTCGATGTTTGTGGCCGACACCTTTGTGTCCACAACAAAGTCAAGTGTCTCGGGATTTGGCGAAGGAGCTGTTCCCTCGAAAATCACCTGGATCGGCGCTTCGCTCGAGGAAAACACAATGCCTAGCCTTGCGATGTACTTGTTGTCGTCGGATGCCGCAAGCGAGGCCAGGTCTCCACCCGTCAAAGTCCCGCGAAAAAGCGTCACGCTGCTTACCGGAATCAGGTCGTACTGCCGAGACCAAACGACGGCTTGTTGCCCGGCCTGTCCGCCGACACGCAAGAGGCCATTCCCATCCATGTGAACGGACTTTGCTTCGGATCCGAGGGTCGCGTACTCCGCAGGCAAGTACTTATGGAGGTCTTCGCGAGACAGCGAGTCCCCTCGCCAAAGTGAAGCCCGGTCGGCATAGAACGGGCCGCCTACCGCGTTGACCCTGCCCACCTGTCGCCCCTCGTAAACGGCATTGGCCACGGACAGGGCGAAATCCTGTGGATGCAGGCTCCGCCAAGTCTGGCTCGAGCCGGTCCAATAGCAGGCCCGTGGCATGTCTGCGGACAACCCGAGAGTTTCTCGCGAGTATCCGACCTGCTGATTGCCGTGGACCCCCAATGCCCGGCTATCCAATGACCATGCGTTGTGTAGATCGACCCGTGAAGCCGCCGTGCCCCGCCAAAGACATGCTCTGTCGACCGACCCGTCGCGCCAATAGCCGACCTGTACATCGCCGTGCACCGCGTAGGCGTAAGAAGTCGACGATCCCGGGGGAGTTAGATCAATTCTCGACGCTTCCGTCCCATGCCAGAGGCACGCCCCCTGTGGCCCCCGGCCGACTTGAGTAGTCCCCTCGACG
>JAICGT010000179.1 GCA_025922995.1 Fimbriimonadales bacterium | reverse complement strand
TGCATCACCACACAATCACAACTTCTCACCAGGTCTCGCCATGTTACGCAGTTTCCATCACGCTGTTTTCGGGATGCAAAAGGCCCTTTTGCTGCTACTTGCGGCAACCCCCGCTGTTGCCGACGTTGGCTCGGTATCGGTAGAGGTCGTCGATGCCGTGACGCGCCGGCCCGTCGATGGTGTGACGATTACGGCCGAGTCGCGTGACGGTGAGGTGCGCTCGGCAACGACAGATAAAGGTTGGGCGCTGCTCGACAACCTGGAAGACGGTTTCTTTAAATTGCGTGCGGAATCGGCGGGATACGTCACGGCCGTCGAGCCCGCGGTCCGAGTGCTGGAACAACGGATAGGCCGTCTTCGCTTCGAACTGCAGCCGGTGTCCGACTCGATAGACGAGATCGTCGTTGTCGCTCGTGCACGCGAGGCAGACCCCTTCGGCGCCGTCTCGAACACATTCCTGAGCCGCGAAGATCTGCGTAACGCGCCTGGCAGCGGGAGCGACGTCATGCGCGCGCTGAGCGGTCTGCCAGGGGTCGTCTCCAACGGCGAGTTTGCGGCCTTTTCCGTGCGGGGCCATGGCCCCAAGAGCAACCTGATCTATGTCGATGGTTTCCCGTTCCAGCAAGTCGTGCACTTCGAGCAGACGCTGGGCGAGGAGGAAGAAATCATCAATGGCGGCCGCTACTCCATCTTTGCACCGAATGCCGTTGCCGGGGCAGAGTTCTCGCCTGGCGGCTGGAGCGCGGAGTTTGGCGGCCGCAATGCGTCGCTCCTCCAATTCGAGGTCGTGGACGGCGCGCCGTCGCCTGTCGGCAGCCTGCGTCTCGATCTCGCCGGCGCCGAGTTCCTTTACGAGGGACCGAGCGGCTTCCACGACAACACGTCGATGTTCCTGCAGGCGCGGCGCTTCGACTTCGGCCAGTTTTTCGAGATTATTGGTGAAGAGGCTTTGGGTGCGCCGGTTTCCACGGACGTGATCCTGAAGACGCATACGCGTCTCGATGATGACGACGAGTTCGAGTTTCTCGCCCTATACACGCCTGAGGAGTACACGCGGGACATTAACCACATCCTCGCCGCCGAGGAGGACGAGGGCATCGAGGACGTCACGTTGCAGAACGAAGACCAGGACCTCGCGCTCATCGGTGGCACCTGGCTGCGGATGTTTGGCGACGATGGCGAATGGACAAACCGAATCTACTACCGTGAGAGCGACCGCGTGTCGTCCGAGGGCGAGGCCTTCCCGGACCTGGTGCCGCCGGATACGCCAGCTCACCAGGTTCCGGTACGCGAGAAACTCCTCACCGTGAAGGAAAAGGAGTCGGAATTCGGCTGGCGCAGCGATGTGTCGTTCGGGACCCGCCTTGGGATATTCAGTGCCGGGCTGCACCTCACGAGCAACGATCTCGACTACTCGACTGAGCTTCGGGAGGACTGGATACGCTATATCTACGAGTCCGACGATCCGCGCCCCCCGAGCGCAAACTACATTGTGTTGCAACCAGATGAGATCAACTCGATGTATAGCGCAAGCGAAACCAACTACGCCGTTTACGGCGAGCAGCTGTTCGACTGGGGCGATGCCAATCTGCGTGCGGGCATTCGCTACGATCGCAATGGCTTTGGTGACGAGGACCTTGTGTCGCCGCGATTCGGCTTCAATTATGCGATTTCACCCCGGCTGAGATTGTCGGCAACGGCCGGCATCTTCTATGAGGCCCCAAGCAACCTCGCGCGTGCGGCCGACCCTGATAACTTTGATCTCGAGAGCGAAAAGCTTACGCATTTCAGCCTGGGCTTCGACTATCGACTGAGCGACAACCTGAATCTGCTCGTAGAGGCGTACTATCAGGATCTCGATAACCGGCTCGTGGAGAGCGGCCGCACGAACGGTCGAATTTCAAATGATGGTGAGGGCACTAACACCGGCGTGGACCTGGTGTTGACGCGCACGTTCGATCAGGGCTGGTCGGCGGACTTCGTCTATTCCTGGAATCGCTACCGGGTGGACGATAAAGACGGGCGTGGCGAGTACGACTGGGACTTCAACCGCGAGCACTTCGTCTCTGTCGGCGGGCGCTGGGAGATCAACGATCGATGGCAGGTAGGGGCACGCTGGAGGTATGGCTCCGGGCAACCAACGTACCGCTACATTGTGCACGACGACGTGCTGGCGCCGAACCCGCCCGTGCGCTATTCGCAAGAGAGGACCGCTTTGAATGTCGATCGCGGCGATGCGTTCCATTCACTCGATGTGCGCGTCGACTACCGTCGTCCGATCGGCCCGGTGGATCTTGTGCTGTTCCTGGACACGCTGAACGTTTACGGCGGTCCGGCTGGCCTGCAGCCCGAGTTCAACATCCTGACGGGAGAAATTGTCGACGAGGAGGAGGAAACTTTGCCGCTGCTCGGCCTGATCGTCGAGTACGCCTGGTAAAACGCGTAGTATCCAGCCCACGGTCGCCAAAGTATTCGGCTTGGCCGAGATGCTCAGCCAGCAAGAGTTGATTTCTCGTGAAAACTTGACGATTTCATCGCTTGCGAACTTTCGTTGCCTCAGATTATTCAGGCGGGAGCCGGCCACGAGCGGTCAAATACAATCGAATAAAATCAACCAAAATGGCGCAACCGCGAATGGAATTGGCAGTCGGATGGTTTCCGGCGCCACGTGCTGCAGCGGCTCTTGCCGCTATCCACTCCGGCCAACGGTCAGGTCGTATCGTCCTCGGGCGGCTTTCCTGCCTCGGACGAGATGCCCGCATCGATTTTGCGGTAACGGTAAAAACCGAAGGCCAATACCACAATGCCCGCTATAGTACCCATTGTCTGCTGACTACCAAAACCGGGACCATCACCAATGCCCGTAAGATCGGCCGTTAAGGACGCCAACAAGAGCAGTGCGCCCAAGACAATGACGACAATTGAAGCTATCCTGTTATCCATCGTACATTCCTCAAAGATTCGCCCGTCTCTAAGAGTAGACGATATAAATGCAATTGATGTTCGCTACCGGCATCTACTGGGCAGACGGGCAATTTTCGTACGCCAGGACCAGTATCACTGAGAGGCCAGGACCATGGGACGAATGATCAACCCGCCGCGCGCCGGTGAGTCGATCCGCGAGGACATCCTGGCGGCTTTGGACCTTTCGGTGACGGAAGCAGCGAAGCAGCTAGGTGTTGCGCGAGTAGCGCGGGCAGCCAGCTCCCCGCTATCAATCTACCTTCCCCGGCCGTTCTCGCTGAATATGCGGCGACGGCCGGGAAGTTCGCGGTCAGAAAACGTTCGCCGTCTCGCCCGCGATTCGGGCTCCTACAGGTACAGCTCCGGGTTGATGGCGATGCCGTTCTCGCGGCAATAGGTCTCGTAGTGGTTCATGAACCACCAGACATCGATGGTTTCGACGAAATTGCCTTCTTCATCGAAGAACTCGATGGGTCCTTCGAGCCAGCCGAAGAGCTTCACGCCGTCGGGATGATCGCTGACCAGCGTGTGCGTTAGCCCCGGCGTCTCGTAGATAAAACTGCCGGGAGTGGCGACCCAGTCGTACTCGAGATAACGGACGCTGCCTTCGAG
Organism: Fimbriimonadales bacterium; assembly: GCA_025922995.1. Lineage (GTDB taxonomy): Bacteria > Armatimonadota > Fimbriimonadia > Fimbriimonadales > ATM1 > JACDEQ01. Next base: position 250 of record JAICGT010000179.1, on the reverse strand, counting down.
GCAGAACATGACGACCGTGCCGCGATGTTTGTGTGTGCCGACAACTCCTTTGCTCTTGATCCAAAGCACGTTGCTGAATGCATTGCGGCGCACGTCGAAAGCGAGGTGTCGAATTGCCGCGCCCGGACCGAATGGCACCCACGGACTATCCTCGTTAGACGCGCCGACGAATTTTCCGAGTACGCCGTGGCGACCGACGATCGCGTGGCGCCGCTGCCGTCGGGGGTGTCGCCGCGCGAGGCGGCGGGTC
>JAICGT010000178.1 GCA_025922995.1 Fimbriimonadales bacterium | reverse complement strand
GCTGATCGAAGTACCCAACCGATAGCCTTTCGAATAAAGAACTCTTTCTCCGTAAGCATAGAAACCGCGAACTCCGTAAAGAGATCGAAGGCACTGCGATCGCCACGCTTCGCAGAATTTAGCAATGCAAGCATCGATGCGCGACGGACCCAGAAGTCCTTATTCGTGGACCACTGCCGCAGTTTATTCTTGATTTCAGGATGGGCCTCATAAATCGCGCCGACGACATGGACGGCAATAGTATCCACATGCGCCCAGCCTGCGGACTCAATAACCATTCGACGAAGTCGAGGCAAGTCGTTCGGCCCCAGCTTTGTGCGGAACCTCTCCATCACTCCGATCGCAATTGATCGCAATTCGTGGCAGTCTGTTTGCCACAGGCTGCTACAAAGTAGGTCGAGAGACTTTTTGTCGATCCCTTTGTTCTCCCGGTAAAAGGCGCGGCACTCTTGATGAATCGCGGGCGCGTTAGCTCCAATAAAACGCAAACTGCTTTTCAGATAGTTTTTTTCGAATTCTGCTCGCTCCGGCTTTGCGTTCTCCCTGAGCGACAATTCGAATGCCTTGACTCGGGTTGCGAGGTCCGCTGAAGTCACGCCGATCCGCCGGCACAGCTCCGGTTCTTGTCGATGATTCCTCCTTTCCCTCCTCTGGTCGGCCGAGTCAAAATAGGCTCCTCGGTGCTCTTGAGTTCCGGCTTACTGATGATTCCTTCGACGAAAGCGACCAATGCTTTTACCACGTCGGCGGGGCGAAAATGGTCACCGGGGTCCGTAAAAATCGCGGCGTTATCAGGCATGAATTTCGCGTTTCTGAGCCGTGCAATCGGATCCGAGTTCGCGACGATCTCTTTTCCGAGAAACTTTGCAGCGGCGATCAACACCAGAGCGACCTCCGACTTACTGATCGCCTTCTCATCCAATGGAAATGAAATCAAACTCTTGCGCTGCGCTTCAGGGATATCGAATGACGCCGCAACTGGTAAGAACAAAGTCGCAAATTCGGCACGCGTTACCGGTGCCTGCTGGGCCTTAGCCGAACATGATAAAAGGGCAACAATTGCGGCGAGGAGCGGTTTCACCTAATCGATTATGACGCCCATTTCTCGTTTTCGAGTGCACGGCCCGTGCCAATGGCAACGCAATGGAGCGGATTATCGGCGATTTTAACCGGTATATCGGTGGCTGCAGAGAGCAGTTTGTCGATACCCTTCAACAGGGCTCCGCCGCCGGTAATGAAGATGCCGTTACCGATGATGTCGCTGCTGAGTTCAGGTGGCGTGTCTTCGAGCACCGTGCAGCATTTCTCCATGATCGCGCGAAGCGGCTCTAGCAGCGCCTCTCGTACTTCTTCACTCGATATCTCGATGGTTCTCGGTAAGCCGCCCATCAGGTCTCGGCCACGAACCTCGAGCCGTAACTCTTGCTCTAAGGGATACGCCGACCCGATTTTCATCTTTATTTCCTCGGCGGTGCGTTCGCCGACCATAACCGAGTAGTGATTGCGGAGGTACCGCATAATTGCCTCGTCGAATTTGTCGCCGCCTATGCGGAGGTTGGCCGACTCGACAATACCGTCGAGCGACAGTACCGCGATATCGGTCGTTCCACCGCCTATGTCGACAATCATGTTGCCGCCCGGCAATGAGATGGGCATGCCGGCTCCGATCGCGGCAGCCATCGGCTCTTCGATGGTCAGGCACTCGCCGCCTCCGGCCTCGCGCCCTGCCTGACGTACGGCTCGGCGCTCGACGTTCGTCGCGCCGCTCGGAACGCAGATCATTAGTTTGGGCTTGAGCCATCGACGCTTGCCGGCGACTTTGTCGATGATGTACTCCAGCATCCGAAGCGTGTGCGAGTAATCGGCAATGACGCCGTCCCGCAACGGGCGAACCGCCACCACATGGCTCGGCGTGCGGCCGATCATTTCGCGGGCTGCCTCCCCAATCGCGAGAACTTGCTTCGTTTGGCTGTTCCAAGAGACGACCGTCGGCTCTTCAAGGACGATGCCGCGCCCCTTTTGGTAAACCAGGATGTTGCTCGTGCCTAAGTCAATCCCAAGCTCGGTGCCTAGGCGCATCTCAAGAGGCTGCCTCCCACTCTTCCGCAGGAATCCTCTCTATCTCGGCGCCCAGTGAGTTCAAAGTTGTTTCAAAGTCCTCGTAGCCTCGGTCGATCCACTCGACGCCCTTGACGATGGTTTCTTTGCGAGCCATCAACCCGGCAATCACGAGCGCAGCGCCACCGCGAAGGTCCGGAGCGGTGACCACGGCTCCGTCGAGCCGAGCAACGCCGGTAATGACGCAGGTGCGGCCGTCTTGGTGGATGATCGCGCCCATTCGGCGTAGCTCGGGTACGTGCTGCGTTCTGTTTTCGTAAATCGTCTCTTCGACGATGGAGACGCCGTTCGCAGTAGTCAAGAGCGCTGCCATCGGCTGCTGCATGTCCGTCGGGAAGCCGGGGTAGGGCATGGTCTTTACGGTAGTGGCGGCGTGGTACTCACCGGCGTGTACCTGGATCCAGTCGCCGCCCTGATCGACGCTAGCCCCCATTTCCTTAAGTTTGCTGACGACGGGTGACTGAAATTCGGGAAGCACCCCTTCCACTCGCACCGATCCGCCTGTTGCGGCTGCCGCAATTAGGTAGGTGCCCGCTTGCAGCCTGTCGGCGGGAATTGGAAACTCGCCGCCCTTCAGTCTCGGTACGCCTTCGATGGTGATGGTCGTAGAACCGGCGCCCTCTACCTTGGCTCCCATTCGGTTCAAAAAATTGGCGAGGGTGATGACTTCCGGCTCTATCGCAGCGTTCTGAAGGACCGTGTGCCCTTCGGCCAAGACCGCCGTAGCCATGATGTGCTGGGTCGCTCCGGCGCTCGGAAAGTCCAAGTATATTTCGCAACCTTGCAGTTTATCGGCCTTCGCGTGATAGATTCCATGACGCAGGTCTACCTTCGCACCGAGCGCGGTTAGGCCCTTGATGTGAAAGTCCACCGGCCGCGTGCCGATCGGACAGCCGCCGGGTTGCGGCAGCTTGGCGTTGCCGAGTCTGGCCATCAGCGGGCCAAGCATGTAGAAAGAGGTTCTGATCTTTCGAGCGAGGTCGGGCTCGATGTCCGCGTTGCGAAGCTCCGAGCAGTCGATGGATACACCTTCGTCGAAGAACTCGACCTTAGCTCCGAGTTGCACCATCAAGCCGAGCTTGATTCGGATATCGGAGACATTGGGCAGGCCGCGGAGAAAAACGGGCTCGCTGCATGCCAATACCCCGGACAAAACAGCAAGCGAAGCGTTCTTGCTACCCTTGACTGCGACGGCGCCTTCGAGTCGGCGGCCGCCCTGAATTCTTAGGACGCTCTTTTGGGAACTACCTTCCATGGTTTCCTCCCTGATTTATTTTCTCCATAAATGCCCTCGAGCGCTCATCGAGTTTACCCCGGGGGCTGGATGCTAATAGTGTAGCGAATTGTTTTGGTTTTTGCCGGACATTTTCAGTTGTAAGATAGAATCAGCAGATGCTGCTTCTTACGGCTGCAATGCTCATGACTCAAGGTACGGTTTCGATTTCGTCTCTGGATTTGTCGCACGCTCAACAAGGTTGGGGTACGCCGGGCGTGAACACAAGCGTAGATGCCAATCCGATATCTATCGGCGGCAATGTGTACAGGACCGGACTTGGGACGCACGCCGACAGCATCCTCGCCATAGATCTGGGCAAAAAGGCGACGCGGTTCCGCGCCTACGTGGGTGTCGACGACGAGGTCGCGGCTGACAAAGGGTCGGTGAAGTTCAAAGTCATTGGCGACGGTAAGACGCTCTGGGAATCGAGCGTGTTGACAG
>JAICGT010000177.1 GCA_025922995.1 Fimbriimonadales bacterium | reverse complement strand
TGGCTCCAATCACGCCGCCAGGGCGTGGCGCGGTGGCGGTTATCAGGCTGTCGGGGTCGACAGCCCACACGGTCGCACGTGATCTCTGCCCCGCAGCAGGCGACGAGCTTCGATACGCCTATTACGGCCCCATCCAAAGTGAGGCGGTCGTGATCGACGATGGTATCTGCACCCTGTTTGCCGAAAACGCGAGCTTCACCGGGGAGCAGGTCGCCGAAATCTCGTGTCACGGTAGCCCCGAGATCGTCCGGGAGATCGTAGAGGAATCGGTCCGCCTTGGAGCCCGTCTCGCTCGCCCGGGCGAGTTCACCGAGCGCGCGTTCCTAAACGGCACGATCGACTTATCACAGGCAGAGGCGGTACGCGAAGCAGTCGACAGCCTTACGGAGGCGCAAGCCCGACGCGCCTCCCTGCTCCGATCCGGCGCGCTGTTTGACCGTATCAGCGACATCGAGATCGAAGTTGGCAGAGCGATCGCCGCCATTGAGGCCGTCGTGGACTTCTCCGATGAGGTTGGCGATCTGGACAGAACTACGACTCTCAGCGCTCTCGCCGGAATGTCGGCGATGATCGAGGCGTTGCTCGCAGGCGCCCAGCCTTCGCGCCTGATACGCAACGGCTTGCGGATCGCCTTGGTGGGTAGGCCGAACGTTGGGAAATCGAGCCTCCTCAACGCGCTCCTCGGCATGGAGCGAGCCATCGTGACGGACGTGCCCGGTACGACTCGCGACACGATCGAGGAAATCGCCTCTGTTCGCGGGTATCCGGTGGTGCTTACCGACACGGCGGGACTTCGCGAAACCGATGATCCGGTGGAAGCGCTTGGCGTTGCTAGGTCACGAACAGCCATCGACCAAGCTGACGAAGTCTGGCTGGTGTTCGAAGCGCACCAGGGAGTAACCGCAGCCGATCGGGCGCTTGCAGACAGCCTCGGGCGCGAGGCGGTCTGGGTCGCCAACAAATCCGATCTGGGCAGCTATGAGGGTGACGCAATCCGAGCATCTGCGATTGCAGAGGGCGGTATCGACGGCTTGGTGGACTGGATTGTCGCCAAGTTTGAATCGACGCACGAACCGCCACTCGCAAACGACCGGCACGAGCCCGAGCTTGAGGCGGCGTTAGAGTCAGTCCGGCAGGCGTCGGAAACGCTAACCAACATCAGCATCCCCATAGACCTTGCGTGCGTCGACCTATACGCCGCATTGGACCGCCTCGGGCGCGTAACAGGCCGAACGGCGCCGGACGAAATCATCCAACGAATCTTTGCCGAATTTTGCATCGGCAAGTAGCTATTTGGTGAACTTCTTGAAGGCGACGTCATCGACCAAACGCTGGATGCCCGAAGCGATCGTAAACTGCCTGGACCCGTCGGGGTAATCGACGATCCAGGTCGGCGTTGAGTCAACGTGCAATTTCGTGGCATCGTCGATATCTTTCTGCAGCGCTTGCCGTCTTGATTCGTTCGCCAAGATAGCTTCAGCTTTCGCGGGGTCCAGCCCAACCGACTGAACAGCGGTCAGCAGCTCAGCCTCGTCGACATTGTCGTTGATGTGATGGGCAGCTTCCATAAACTCCCAAAACTTGCCCTCCTCTTGAGCCCATATCGCGAACATAGCCGCTTTGATGGCCAGCGGATGCGCCTCGGGCAGTGGGTAGTGGCGAATCACGAGCTTGACCTTCCCCGCTTCGATGAGTGGGCCGATTTCCGTCATCAGCCACGCGTGTTGGCTGCGGCATGACGGGCAGTAAAGGTCGGTGAACTCGGTGATAGCAACGGGCGCATCTGCTTTGCCCATGAACACGTCCGAGTCCTCGTACGCGGGCATGTCTTGCATGCTGGTTTGTGACTGGGGCTGTTCGCCTCTGAGGGAAAAGCCGTAGCCGGTACCGGCTACGGCGGCAACGGAAAGTACCGCCATGTAGACGCCGAAAGGCCACTGCTTGCCTCCTGCCCTGCCCACGCCGGATCCGTAGCTGTGAATCAGGAATGCTGCGACGATCGTAAGCGTGCTTGCCAAGCACCATACGCAGGTGGCGTGAAGGCCCGTGTAGGCATGGGTTACGAGGCCAACGCTGATAAGCGCTCCCGCTCCGAGCAGCACCCACATAGCGCTTGCGAGCTTCGGCGACTGCTCCAAGCCTATCGCCGCGCGAAATAGGGCGAACAGGGCGACGAGCATGTAGGCTGCCAGGCCGTAGAACGCGATAGGAACGCCAAACCATTGGCTGTTCTCCGGCAGCGCGATGACGTCGCACCCGGACTGTGCGCCGCCGCACGGTAGGTGAACGCCCGAAGCGTGGGCGATTCCCGTTACGAGAGCGATGAAGACGCCGACAGATGCGAGGACAAAAACGATTTGGTTGGCCGCCACACGGGTCATACGACCGTGATTATAGCGGCACGGAAACCTCTAGCAGCCAGCGGCGTCTAAATGGATACGCATGTCCTCTGAGGAGCCGAGACCGGGTTACGACCCGCTCGGCTTCCTCCTTAAGGCTTGGCTCAGGCTACTGCAGCCATATCGCTGCAAGACTCCGCGCATTCGCGACAGGCGACTGCACAAGCCTGGCAGTGCTCGTTGTCGTGACTCTCGCACTCTTCGGCGCAGGCGACACATGCGGTGGCGCATGCCGAGCAGTCCTCGTTTGAACCGGAGCGCATGGTTTCGATGCAGCGGAGGCAGGACCCTTCACACTCGCGGCAGAGGCGCTCGCACTCTTCCATCCCGGCCATTCCTTCGCAGGCGTCCCCGCATTTCTTGCAGGCGTCGGCGCAGGCTTGGCAGTTGTCGATACATTCTTTCATCGTGATTTCGGTTTGTATGCGGCTTTATACGCCGAATACGCACCGAATGCGTTGCATACGCCGAACATCGTTCGGCGTCAGCGCCCACGGAAAGTTAGACGTCGTTCGGTCTTGGGTCTCGGACCAGGCGGCTCGGAGAATCGAAGAGGTTCAGGCTTCCGGGCGTGGTGGACTCGAACGGTGCGTCTCGCAGGATCGAGTTGCGCGCGGTGCCGTCCGTTGTGGGCTGTTCCGCTTGGTTGCCGACCATTTGGAGGACGGCGCCGAGGGCGACGGCGGCCGAGACGGCGCCGACGAGCAGCGGTCGCAGCACGTGGTGCGAGCGTTCGCGTCGCATGGCGCGGACGCGGCGGACGACGTTGTCGGTGAAGTCCGGTGAGCACTGCGGCTCGATGGCCGACACCGAGAGTACGGCGTGAACGGCGTTGAGCTGCTCAGAGCGCGTGCGGCAGCGGCTACAGGCAAGCGCGTGTGCCGTCATAAAAGCGCGGTTGGCTCGGGTGATTTCCATCTCCCGCGCCTCCGATTCGATTCGGCGATATCGCCGGCAAGCTAATTTTAAGATCATCTGCTATCCCATTTCGTTTGCCGCGATCCACAGCGCGCGAAATTTTTCGCGAGCGGTGTGAAGACGGGATCGTACCGTTCCAATGGGCACGTCCATCAATCGGGCAACTTCCTCGTAACTCATTTGCTCCATTTCTCGGAGCACCAATGTCGCGCGTAGATCGGCGGGAAGCTTATCGAGAAGCCTCTCGATGAGCAGCCGATTCTCGATCGAGCCTTGAGCTTGACGCTCGCTCGGTTCGAGGTCGGTCGGCTCGGCTCGCTTCAATCGGAGCCGATCTACACACAAGCGTACGCAAATGCGATAGATAAAGGATGCAAACGCGCGATCGTCTCTCAAACGATGCAGCACTCGGAAAGCCTTCAGGAAGTCTTCCTGAGCAACGTCTTCGGCTTCCATGGGGTCGCGAAGTATGTTCGCGGCCGTACGGATGAGCCGGATCCGATGCTTGTCTAACAAGTCTCGGAGCGCGTCGTCATTC
>JAICGT010000176.1 GCA_025922995.1 Fimbriimonadales bacterium | reverse complement strand
CGGCATCGACATCGGCGCGCCCGCGAGAACCGCCGCTCGGATATCGTCCGCCCATAGCGCACCGACAAGGTATGACCCGTCGACAACGGGAAGCGCTTCGGCTCCCGAGTTTCTAAGGCGGTCAAGCGCCGCTGCCAAAGACGACTCGCGATAAACGGGGTCGACAGGGCGGATGTGATCAATAATTCGGCTGTCGTGGCTTTGAAGGCCGGACGCTTGCATCATATAAAGTATGACAGCGAAACCCGCCTAATCGGCACCAAGCAGCACGCTAGTCGAGATCGGCCAGAGCCTTCTTCAGCGTGCTGATCGATGCGATCTCTTCGGGGTCGACGCCGTTCAGCGCGGCCAGGTACAGGCTAACGAAGTCGCCGCAAAACGTCAGCGAGAGCATCTGGGTGAGCAGCGTCTCGCCGAAGGCGGTCACGGTAAACGTCTCCGTCTTGTCGCGGATGATCTCGCGGGTCACCTTCGCCCGCGTCTGCATCCTGATCGACTCGTGTCCGGACTCCAGAAAAACGGTGGCCCAGTGCGCGACGTTCTGCCGCTCGGCGAGCGTCCAGCCCATGATCTCGTTGTGGTTCAATTCCGGAAACGAGTGCGAAAACGCCATGACTTTGGCATTCTCGTTGATCTGTCCCTTCCACCGCGAGGCAACGACTCCTTGCCACGACCCCAGGCCATAGACCAACGGGACCCTGCCAAAAAGATACGCCGCGAGATTTTTCGCTGTGTTCGTCGACAACGCCCGATCGACACCCCACCGCTCCACGCAACGATCCAACTCCGCGAAGGCGCCTTCGAAGTCCTGCTTCGGAATGTAGCCCAGACGCTCGGCGATCACGACGAGCGGAACAAACAGATACCCAAGCGCCATGCGCGGCGGCTTGCCCGCCGGAACCAGCACATGCGAAAACCCATGCTGCCGGCAAATCTCGGCGACTTCGCCGCCCGAAGTCACTGCGACCACCGAGCACCCCCGCTTGATGCCCTCTCGCATCGCAGACAGCGTCTCCTCGGTGTTGCCGCTGTAGCTGCAGGCGATCAGCAACGTGTCCGTGCCGACGAAAGCCGGCAGGTCGTAATCACGGCAAACGAGACACGGCACAGTACCTGAAGCCTCGAACAGCGACCGCAAGAAGTCGCCGCCGATAGCGCTACCACCCATCCCGCACACGACCACGTTAGCCTTGCCTGCGAGCGCACCCGACATCGCGACGTTAGACAGCGTAAGGGCTTCCCGGCACTGGTCCGGAAAGCCCTCGGCTTGGGCCATCAGGCCCTTAGGATCGTTTGCAAGGACGAACTCCCTGCTGTCAAGCCTTTCAGGCAACTACTCGTCCCCGAATGGGTCGTAGTCGTCGCCGTCCACTTCTCCGGCGGATGTCGCTGCGGCTGCGACCGGCGCCTCGCCTCCGCTGCCGTCCTTCGGCTTATCGAGCAGGGAGATGTTCTCGGCGACGATCTCGAAGGCGGTCACTTCGATGCCGTCCTTGTTTGTGTATTTGCGGGTTTGAAGCCGACCGTCCACTGCCACAAGGCGTCCCTTGCCGCCGTAGTTCGTGATGAACTCGGCAGTCTGTCCCCACGCCGTAACGTTGAAAAAGTCGGCTGTCGGCTCATTCGGGTCCTGCGGCTTGAACCGCTTATCCACGGCGATGCCGAGGCCGGCAACCTGCTTGCCGGTCGTCGTCGTCCGCAGCTCGGGGTCCCGAGTCAGGCGGCCGGTGACAACAATTCGATTGATAGAACTCAAGGTTTACTCCTCCCTTAGGTAGATCCGGCCCCGGATGATCTGGTCGTTGATGCGGAACAAGCGGCTCAGTTCGGATGGAACGTTCGGCGGGGCGGTGAAGTGCAAAATGCAATAGTTGCCTTCCACATGTCCCTTGATCGGGTAGGCCAGCTTGCGCTTTTGCCACTTTTCGGCTTTGTCGACGGTGCCGCCGCTCTCTTCGATGGCTTGCTTGTGCTTCGCCACGCTTGCTTCGACGTCCTCGTCGCTAGCCGACGCGGGGATGATGTATAGGGCTTCGTAGGATCGATTATTCATGCTTTCCTTTGGTCTTTCGCGGTCTCATCAGAGACAGAAAAGGTTCGGGTAAGAATACCCGCTTCGGGTAGACTCCCTGCTCGTCCGTTGCCGCATAGCTCAGTGGTAGAGCAGCTGACTGTTAATCAGCGGGTCGTAGGTTCGAATCCTACTGCGGCAGCCATTGATTTGAACGAGAAACTGGCACCCATTGGTCCATTGTCCTTAGTAGCTTGTCAGCGGAGTAGCAACGAACTGGATTTACCGGCTCTCAAGGTGATCTCGTAGACGGAGATCGGATGGCTGGAATTAGTTAGCCACCCTGGGCTCGAGGGTGAGAGCTCGTCGAAGGAACCCGGATTCTTCGGAAGCGTAGAAGGACTGGAGGAATCCAGATGAAACGAACTCTCGCAACATTACTGGTCTCACTACTGGCCCTTCAGGCTAGCTTCGCCCAGCCTGAGAATCTCCCGACCTGGACAGGCGTTCATAACGGGCCCACGAACTACTACGACGAGGCAGGCGATATCGCCATTGACTCGAACGACAACCTTTATGTCGGAGGCACCTCTGTTGCTGGTTCGCTCGGTTTTGCTGTTGTAAAGTACAACCCTGCAGGCGAAGAGGTCGGCGTGTTTCGACATGGAACCGTTTATGGCAAAGTCGTTCAATTGGCTGTCGACCAATCTAACAATATCTATGCAGCCGGTTACCGATACCTCGGATCAAACATGATCGAAGAGATTTTGGTGAAGTTCGATGCCGCTGGCGTAGAGCAGTGGACGAGGCCCATTCCCGGGCGTGTGATCGACGTCATCACCGATCAGGCGGGCGGCACTTATCTCGCGATGCGCGCATCGAACGGTTACCATACCGATTGGTTGCTTCGACGATTCGCGCCGGACGGCACAGTCAAATGGGACTTCAGATATGACTCTGGCCTCGGCGAGGATGACATTCTCGCCGGCATCGTGCTTCTCGACGACGGTAGCATCCTCTCTGCAGGCACGTCAGGCGATGTACACGGAAAGGTGCTACTGACGAAGCACGATTTGAACGGCAATCTGGTGTTTTCGACCTTGACGACCCATCTAGTTCCGACACGCCGCCGATCCGACATCACGCACAACATTGCCCATGGCTTAGGAGTCAGTTCGTCCGGAGAGATATTCGTCCTCGCTTCCATGGCGTCGAGCAACAGTGTCTACGAGTCGGCACACCAAGTGTGGATGCGATATAGCCCGACCGGGCAGCTACTGGCAACTAGATCAGGTCCGGCACTGCCCAACGTTCGACACGCGACGCTGTTGGTGGATTCTGGCGGGAACTCGTATGCAGCGACGTTCACTTCGTTGACCAAATATACGAGGACCGGCTCCATTCTCTGGACCTACACATATGAACCTCCGACTGCTGGCCTGGGCTACCGTTGGTTGGCTGAAGATTCTGGCGGGAATATCCTGCTGGTCGGCACGGAAAACACCGGGACGTACAACGACAACTACCTGACGATGTCCCTGACAACCGACGGAGCGCTCGACTGGTATCATCGGTTCGAAGGTGCAGCCGGAGGCAACGACAGGGTCGCCGGAATCGCCCTCGATTCGACCGGCAGCCTCTTTGTCACGGGAACTTCGTGGGGAGGCTACGGATCAATCGGCGGAACGTACGACGATATCGTGACGCTTCGGTACGAAACTCGCTAACTTATCCGATCGCATTGGCGATCATGCGGTGAAAGTGGTGAGTCCCGTATCGCGTGCAACCGAGTACCTGCCTCGGACGATCGACTATCGGCCGATCAGGGCCTAGATCACACATCGCAGTGGCATATCGGCGAGAGCCTGTGGTGGGTG
>JAICGT010000175.1 GCA_025922995.1 Fimbriimonadales bacterium | reverse complement strand
TTGGGACAGGTTGCTTACGCACTTCGTCTGGTTGGCGCTCTTCTTCGCACGCGCGAAGACGGGGAAGAGGATCGCTGCAATGATCGCGATGATCGCGATCACGACGAGCAATTCTATGAGTGTAAACGCCTTCCGCTTCATGCCGACTCCATCACTTACAGTACGGATTCCGCACCTGGAATGGTTGCCCTAAAATCTACAGGCGCTCCAGCACAAACGACAGAGGCTGATTCGGTCCGATCGGGCCCGCGCCCGTTGCGCCGTAACCCAATTTTGGCGGGACCAGCGCTTTGCGCAAAGTGCCCTTCCTCATGCCGGTTGCCGCCGCGTCGAAACCCTTGATGAGCTTCCCATCGCCGATGGTCCACTCGAGTGGCTCCCGGCCGCGTTCGATGAGTTTGCCGTCGGGTGCGTAGAGCGAGTACATCATCCTGACCTTTTCGCCCCGCTTCGCCCCCTCGCCCTCTCCTTTCAGCACGTCGAAAACCTTGACGCCCTCTTGTTCGACCGGCTTTTCCGAATCCAAGAACTGCGCGGGCGGAGTAGTGGCCAAAACCTCGACGTCGAACCACAGCGTTGCGCCGCCCGGAATGACGTCTTGGATGCCCTTAGCGCCGTAGCCCAGCGCCGCGGGGATTCGCAGCTTGCGGCGTCCTTCCGGCATCATGCCGACCAGCCCTTCGTCCCAGCCCGCGATGACCTGCTTCGCGCCGACAAGGAAACTGAAAGGCGTACGGTCCGGCTTGCGAGACGAGTCGATTTCTTTCCCGTCTTCGAGCCGCAGGGTGTAGTGGACAATTGCCAGGTAGCCCGCTCTGACGGCAGGGCCTTTGCCGAGCTTGAGATCCGCGTACTTCAGCCCAGTCGGTGTCTCCGTGACCTTGTCTTGGTCGGTGAACTTGAAATCTTGTGTGGTCATATTGGCGAGCAAGGACAAGGCAATAAGGCTAATCATGGTTAACTCCTATTCGACGCCGAGCGACGCTTTTGTTGCGCCGTGTTGGGCGAGTTGAAACGGGTTGCCGTCGAGATCCTGGCAGTCGAGCAGCAATGCGTAGCCCTCGATTTCGTCGTAGCCGAACGTTTTCGCCCCGGCGGCTTCCAGTGCCGCCTTCGAGGCAAGGAGGTCGTCCACAGCGATCGTGAGGGACCAGCTGCAGTTCCGCTTTCCAGGCGGGCTGTTGGCAGGATCGATGAGCGGGTGCAAGCCCAGCATCATGCTGTCGGTAACCCGAAACGAACTCCAATACGGAGTTTCAGCTTCCAGCTTGAACCCGAGCACATCGCGATAGAACGCGACCGCGCGGTTCATGTCGGTGACCTGACACCAGACTACGTCGATACCCTTCTGCATCGAGCAAAGAGTACCTGGTCTCAGGCTTCGGCCTTGAGCGCATTGCAACGACCGTTTGGAATCCTATCAAAAATACCGGATTCTCGGGACTTTTGGTCCATTAAACGGCTGTCAGCACAAATAAGTACTTGCGTATCATGGAACTTTGGGCTACAATCCAGTCGTCGAAAAGACAAGATTATTGATTCTGCATCAGGGGTGACGCGGATTACGAGTGAGACAGCACGGCGTGTCGAGCCCTGTTAGTTAGACGATTTTGAACCGTGGGCTCACGCACGTACCGCAGAGCGTTCCTAAAGCCGTGGGCCCGCATTTTTCGCGCGGGCGGAAGAGCTGGCTCCTTGCTCATTCCGCCCGCGTCCGGTACCCTTAACCCGTGCCCAAGCCCCGTGTAATGGTCGCCATGAGCGGCGGTGTCGACAGCAGCGTCGTCGCCGGGCTGCTTGTCGCCAAGGGCTACGACGTCACCGGCGTGACGATGCAGATCTGGCAGGAGAGCCAGACCGACCCGCGGCATGCGGGCTGTTGCTCGTTGGGAGCCGTCGAGGACGCGCGGTCGGTTGCGCGAAAGCTCGGCATCCCGTATTACGTCATCAACTTCAAGCGAGAGTTTCGCGAGAAGGTGATCGACCGGTTCATGGACGAATACCTTGCGGGCCGAACGCCGAATCCTTGCATCGACTGTAACCGGCACGTCAAGTTCGACGCCTTGCTCGAGAAGGCTCGAGAGACCGGGTGCGAGAGGCTCGCAACCGGGCACTACGCCAGGATTCGCCGATCCGGGGACCATCTGTTCCTCATGCGGCCGAAGGCGCGCGGCAAGGACCAGAGCTATGCGCTGTATTCCATGAGCCAGGCGCAGCTTGGCGTTGCCATGTTTCCGCTCGGGTCGCTGAGCGACAAGAGCGAAGTTCGCGCGATTGCGCGCGATATCGGCTTGCGGATTGCCGACAAGCCGGATTCGCAGGAAATCTGCTTCGTTAGCGAAGCCGGCGGCTACACCGAGTTCCTGCGGCGTGCGAGGCCGGAGTCGTTTTCGCCGGGCGAAATCGTCGACACCGGAGGCAAGGTTCTCGGTGAGCACGGCGGCGTCGGGCTTTTCACCGTGGGCCAGCGCAAGCGCATCGGCTTGAACGTCGACGGCAAGCCACGGTTTGTGCTGCGGGTGGAGCCCGCGACGAACCGCGTGGTTGTCGGGCAGAACGAGGACGTTCTGATTCGCCAAGTCGAGTTCGACGACGTGCTGGGGCACGTGGACTCGCCGGCTAAGGTGACCGGGCGGATTCGGTACAACATGCAGCCGGTTTCGGCGACGGTTTACCCCGGCGAAGTCTTTCGCGCGGAGTTCGACCGGCCCGTTCGGGCTGCGGCTCCGGGTCAGGCCGCGGTGTTCTACAAGGGCGAATCTGTGGTTGCCGGCGGCGTTATTCGGTAGGACTTGCTCACTTTTCTCGCCCGTTTTTTTGGGCCAAATCGGGCCGATTTGAACGGGGATTCACGATTCATGTCATTTTTTCGTTTTAAACTTCGTCATTTTTTTCCACCTTAACAAATGAGTCGTTACGGCAAGAGAAGCGAAAAGTTGCTTCCTGCTGTTAACGTCACGAAACGGGCAAAGGTAAACCAGTTTCGCGGATCGACATCCGACATCCGACATGGCGATGGGAATCGGTTTGGTCGGCTGGGTGCCCCCTCCCAACCTCCCCCAGCCACGAATGGGCCTGAAGCTGGAAGGTAGTTGGGCTGCGATGATTTCTTGGCGTGTGCCGCCCCCTCCCAACCTCCCCCAGCCACGAATGGACCCCGGGACTGGCAGGTAGTTTGGCTGGGAGAGGGGTTTGGGGATTCCTCCCGCCGCCACGAATGGTCTGAGGCCGGCAGGTGTTCTGAGCCGGCAGGTGTTGGGCTGGGAGAGGGTTTCGGATTTGTCGTAGAATCGCATGTCGCGGGTGTGGACTAAGCGTGCGGGCTCGATCTGCCGCACGCGGGGTAAGTCGCCTGGTTAGCCGGTCGAGAGGTACGGGAAATGCGCTGTTCGAATCTGCGCCGCCGGCGGCTTGGGTTGCCTCAAATCGAGGTCGCCGATCGTCAGAAACCACGTGCCCAAAGTCATCGCCCTCATTACCAGTTACAAGCACGAACGGTGGCTAAGGGAGTGCGTAGACTCGGCGTTGGGGCAGACGCACGAGGACTTGGAAGTCATCGTCGTGGACGACAACAGTCCAGACTCTTCGCCCGAGATCTTGCGGGGCTACGGCGACCGGATTCGTCTTGTGCTGAACACGGAGAACCGTGGGACTTACGGCGTGCTGGACCAAGCGCTGGCGTTAGCGAGCGGGGAGTTTGTGGCCGTTCTGAACAGCGACGACGTTTGGGAACCCGAGAAGATCGCGCGGCAGGTGGCGGGAATCGGCGAGTGCGTGCTGTCGTATACGGGCGGGATCTTTATCGACGACGACGGCAGGGAGATTCGCGGCGAGCCGATGGGGTTCCCGATGCCGACATCGCTTCCCAAGAATCACTTTGCGAGACTCATTAGGGACAATTAC
>JAICGT010000174.1 GCA_025922995.1 Fimbriimonadales bacterium | reverse complement strand
GCAGTGGCTTCGCCGCCTCCAATACAGGGGGTCGCGATGCCTGTTTTTTTGCCTTGCCTCTTGAGTTCGTGTATTAGCGTAAGAACGAGGCGGGTGCCGGACATTCCTATGGGATGACCTAGGGCTACTGCTCCTCCGTTTACGTTTAGGTTTTCGTGTGGGATGCCTACTTTTTCGGAGACTGCCAGGGCTACGACTGAGAAGGCCTCGTTGACTTCGAAGAGGTCGATGTCGGCGACGGATTTGCCGGTTTTTTCCAGCAGGCGCGAGATGGCGCCGGCGGGGGCTGTGGTGAACCATTTGGGCTCTTGGGCGTGCTGGGCGTAGTCTACGATGCGGGCGAGGGGGGTCAATCCTAATGCAGACGCGCGATCGGCGGACATGACGACGACTGCCGCGCCGCCATCATTGATCGAGGATGCGTTTCCGGCCGTGACGGTGCCCTCTTTTTCGAAAGCGGGGCGAAGCTCGGGGAGCTTTGCGGGGTTGCCTTTGCCGGGCTCCTCGTCGGTATCGACGATGACCGGGTCGCCTTTGCGCTGCGGGACTTCGACGGGGGTGATTTCGTCTTTGAACTTCCCTGCTTGTTGGGCGGCTGTGGCTCGGTTGTAGCTTTGGGCTGCGAACTCGTCTTGGCGGTCTCGGGGGATGTTGCATTCTCGGCCGCAAAGGTCGCCAGCGTTGCCCATGTGGATGTTGTCGTAGGGGTCCCAGAGGCCGTCGGCGATCATGAGGTCGACCAGTTCGCCGTTGCCCATGCGGTAGCCGGTGCGGGCTTTGGGGAGGGCGTAGGGGGCGTTGGACATGCTCTCCATGCCTCCGGCGACGACGACGTCGGCGTCTCCGCACTTGATGGCTTGGGCGGCCATCATGATGGTTTTCATTCCGCTGCCGCAGACTTTGTTGACGGTGGTGCAGGGGACGCTATCGGGGATTCCGGCGCCCTTGGATGCCTGGCGAGCCGGGGCTTGGCCCATGCCTCCGGTAAGGACGCATCCCATCAGGACCTCGTCGACCTGGTCGCCGGCGATGCCGGCTTCTTGGAGGGCGGCTTTGATGGCGATGCTGCCGAGCTGGGGAGCGGTGAGGCTGCTAAGGCTGCCCATGAAGGCTCCGATGGGGGTTCTTTTTCCGGAAACGATAACGACTTCGCGCATGCTAGCGAGTTTACCGATTGACGGTAGTCGCTCGCGGGGCATATACTGGAGGGGTTCCCGTCATGGGGGTGTGGAGTGTATCGAGTTTTAATTGCAGACGACGAAGAACCTATACGTGAGTTGTTAAAGGCTCATATCGAAAATCAGGGGCATGAGGTGATCGGGGTTGCCGAAGACGGCGAGGAGGCGGTTAGGCTCGCCGAACAGTATTTGCCGGACCTTGCGATCCTGGACATTCGGATGCCTGAGATGGACGGCATCGAGGCGGCGAACCAGATCCTGGAGATTCACCCGTGCCCGGTGATTTTCTTGACCGGGTATGCAGAGGAAGAACTGCTGTCTCGCGCCGAGGAGACCGGGGCGTTTTACTATTTGCTGAAGCCGTTTCGGGCTGAGGACTTAGCTCCGGCGATCACGCTTTCGGTGGCTCGCTTTCGGCAGCTTCAGGAGCGCGAGCGGGCCCTTGCCAAGGCGAAGGGAGACCTCGAGGACCGCAAGATCGTCGAGCGCGCGAAGGGGATATTGATCGACACGCATGGGATGTCGGAGCACGAGGCGTTTCGGACGATTCACTTCGCGGCGCGTCGGTCGAATACGCCGATGGCCAAGGTAGCCGAGGGGATTATCGCCACCGGCGAGCCGCCGCCTGAGTGAGTGCTACTTCCACATCGCAAACGAGTTAAGGAACCGGTCGGCATCCTTACCGTTTACCCAGGAAGCGTCTCCGAGCGCGTAGACCTGGTACAAGCGCTCGCCTGCTAAAAAGATCAGGCCGCGGAAGACTTGGCCGTCTCGACCGCGGAACTGCACTGCTCTGCCGAGAAATCCGTTGCGGGTGATGGCCCTGATATCGATGACGGATGCGCCAGCGTTGGTCATCGCTCCGCGTGCTGTCGCGTCGAGGATGTTGTCGAATCGGTTGCGGTCGTCGTCGAACGTGTCGCTGTCGACGTAGCTGACCATGTACGAGCCGGCCTTGGTTCGAAGGGCGAAGACGGTGGCTGCCGCGGCTCGGGCTTCGGCTTGCAGGTTCTGGCGCGCTTTGGTCGGGGCTTCTGGGAGTTGGACCGAGAATCGCGCGTCTTCGAAGCGATGCACGGCCCAGTCGGTCGCGAAGGCGGCTCCGGCTATGGCGGTTATCGTGAAGGCTGCGATGATGCGGTTCATCAATTTGTCAGACGTGCGATGCGTCGAGAAGGAACGCTAAACTCTGTGCGTGCGGATTGCTGTCGACACGGGCGGGACGTTTACCGATTTTGTCGTTGTCGATGGCGGGGCGGTGCGCCGGTTTAAGATTCCGAGCACTCCGGCCGACCCTGCGACCGCGACGATCTTGTGGTGTGCCGGTTTTGCTGGCGGGTTCGACCTCGTCCACGGGACGACGGTGGCGACCAACGCAATCCTGGAAGGCAAGACGGCGAGGACGGGGCTTGTCGTCAACGAGGGATTTCGAGACTTGCTTGCGTTGGGAAGGCAGTCTCGGCCGGAGTTGTACGACTGGGAGCCTCGCAAACCTCGGCTGCCGGTTAGGGATGAGGACGTGCGGACGGTTGTCGGTCGGACCGGGCCGGATGGGTCGGAGGTCGTTCCGTATGTTTATGAGGCGTTGTCGTTCGATGGGTGCGAGGCGGTGGCGATTTGTTTGCTGTATTCGCACGCCGATCCGGCGCCGGAACGGAGGGTCGCGGAAGGGCTGTCGGGGGTTTTTGTCAGCGCGAGCCATGAGGTCAGCCCCGAAATGCGGGAATACGAACGCGCGTGCGCGACGGTGTTGAACGCTGCAGTAGGGCCGGTGATCAGCGGGTACTTCGGGCGACTTCGGGAATCCGGGGCAGAGCGGATTCGGATCATGTCGAGCCTCGGCGGGCTGATATCCTTGGATGACGCGGCTCGGCTGCCGATCCGGACGGTGGTGAGCGGCCCCGCCGGCGGGGTGGTGGCAACGGTCGCTTTGGGGAAACGGATCGGGCGGCCCAATACGATCGCGTTCGATATGGGCGGCACCAGCACGGACGTCACGCTGATTCGCAACGGCGAACCTTCGATGACGGCGTGCGCCGACATTGCCGGGCTGCCGGTGCGGCTACGGCGGATCGACGTGCATACGATCGGCTGCGGCGGGGGGTCGATTGCGCTCCTGGATGCTGCCGGCGCGCTTTGCGTCGGTCCCGAGAGCGCGGGCGCCGACCCGGGCCCGGCGCTGTTCGGGGGAGACCGGCCGACGGTCACAGACGCGAACTTCGTGTTGGGCAGGCTGCCGCAGTCGCGATTCGCGAAGTCGGAAGGCATTGATCCTTCGAATTGCAATGCTGTTATGCGGGGCTTGGCTGCAGATTTGCGATTGGGGTTGGAGGAGGCGGCGGAGGCGGTTGTCGCGGTTGCCGACGCGCAGATGGCGGCTGCCGTTCGCAAGGTTTCCGCAGAGCGGGGTTTCGCGCCGTCCGATTTCTCGTTGGTGGCTTTCGGCGGCGCGGGCGCGCTGCACGCCTGCGCGGTCGCAGAGTTGCTGGATATAGAGGAGATTCTGTGTCCCGTCGGGGCGGGCGTGTTCTCTGCCCTGGGGCTGCTCGACGCGCCCGACGCGTGGGAGGAATCGCTCGGCGTTTTGGGAACGAGCCACGAGTGGGAAGCGACGTATTCGGAGTTGGCAGCCGCCGCCCGAGGCCATCTCTCGGGGCTTGCAAGCCGCACGGCTCGGATAGCGGACATGCGATACCAGGGGCAATCGCACGACCTAGCCGTGCCGGCCGAGGGCACGCGCGAGGAGGCCGAGGCTGC
>JAICGT010000173.1 GCA_025922995.1 Fimbriimonadales bacterium | reverse complement strand
GGGCGCGAACTTGATCTGCGGCATCTCGCTGAGCGCATCGTCTGCTTCGAGCGCCAGCTTTTGCAGGTCGCCCATGAGCACCTGAGCGGAATCGAACTCGCGGCGCTGGATGTGCTTGATGGTGCGCGAGGCGAGTTGGATGATCTTGCGGCCGTTGGCGAGCGCTCCCTCTCGTGCCTGGTGCAAGTCGTCGAACTGCGAACGAAGATCTGCGGCGATTTCAGAAAGGCCTGGTGGCATGGGATGTTTTAGCCCATTAGACCAAGGCGGTGCAGGCTCGCGAACGAATCGCTGCCGATGATGACGTGGTCGAGCACCTCGACCTCGACGTGTTTTCCGGCTGTTTTGAGGCGTTTGGTAAGCTCGACGTCTTCGGGGCTGGGCGTCGGATCGCCGCTCGGATGGTTGTGCACTAACACGATGGATGCGGCGTTGACGCGCAACGCCTCTCGGAAAACGTCTCGGGTGCCGACGACCGATGAGTCTAGTGTTCCGGTGTGAAGAGGCTGTTTGATGATGAGCCGATTCTTCACATCGAGCAGTGCAACCCAAACTTGCTCGCGCGGCTCGTCCTCCAAGAAGCGGAAGGCTTCGTGAACTTCCTCTGGGTTGCACATGTCGGCTTCCTTTGCGAGCTTCGCTTCTCTTGCGCGACGGCCGAGCTCGAAGGCAGCCTGGAACCGAAGAGCATCGAGCTCACCAAGGTTGTATTGTCGGAACGTGGCGTCGGCGAAACGAGCCAAGTTGCGAATGCTGCCCACCTGCTCGTAAAGTTGCTTGGCATGTGTCATGCGGAGATCGCTGTCGTCGTCTTCGCGCGTCAGCACTATTGCGATAAGTTCTATCGGACCAAGCGCCGCCGGGCCCTGCTCTCTAATCCTTTCAAGCGGCGAACCCACAGTAATTAACTTTCCGCGGACGCAAGCGCGGTTCCTGCGACCCCCAGGCTCTCTTCGAAGCCGCACATCACGTTGAAAAAGTGAACGAGAGCGCCGGCGCCGGTTTTCGCATCTCTGGCGGAGTGCGCGTGGATCGTCGCGAGGCCGGTGCCGTCGCCTCGGTCGTCGACGGACAGGGAGTAGGTGGCGTGCGGATTGTTCGGTGCCGGTGGGCCGGCGAATGGCCGCACGAAGAAGCTTCGACCGAAGCATTCGTCGAACAATTCGTCGAGGTCGCTCGCTTTGCCGGGCATGCGGATCTCCGCGATGCACTGGGCCGAGTACAGGTCAGGGTCGTCGTCCGCCGTCGCAACGGAAGCGCCGGATTTCCAGCCTTCGGTGGCAAGGGCAGCGTCGATTTCGTCCGGGTTGGGCTCGTTGAAGTTGAGCGCGATCGCCGGACGCTCGAGGAGAAGTTCAGCCTTCGCGAGCGGGCCGAGGGCGATCAATGCGAGCGTTGCCCCCGCGCCGGTGACTGAGGCGTAATCTGCGCAAACGAGAGGGTTGTTATCCATCAACTCGGTTAGTCCGTACGGTCCCGAGACGTTCTCGTTGGCGCGATAGGCAATGCGATGCCTGGTTTGGCCGGCGAACTCGACTCGCATGTCGGGGGTTACCTGAAATCCATCGATTGCCGCCAGCGGATGTCGTTCCAACATCGTTTGCAGCGCATGAGAGCCGAACGCGGCAACGGAGACGGTCGGGTTCGACATTTACCGAAATCTTATCCGACTTGGTCGCTCGTCCGTACATTGTAAGGCAGGAGGTATTCGAATGAAAACAAGAACATCGACCGATTTGGGACTCCTCATCCTCAGGTTGGGCCTCGGCGGGATCATGGTGGCGCATGGGCTCCAGAAGGTCGGAGTAGTACCGGGCGGCCAGGAAAGCCTTCAAGCTACCGTGGAATGGATGGCTTCCATGGGCATTCCGCAGTGGATGGCGTACCTGTCGGTATTGGCCGAGCTTGGCGGAGGGGTCGCGCTAATTATCGGCTTCCTCGGTAAATTGGCGGCATTCGGAATAGCCGTGAACATGTCGACGGCGATCTACAAAGTCCACCTCGACAACGGCTTCTTCAATACCGACAAGGGCGTAGAATTTCCTTTAGCGCTGTTCGTGATGGCTGCGGCGCTGTTGGTAATGGGCATGGGCGCTCTGTCGTTGGACGGCAAGATCGCCGCCGGGATGGACCGCACTATCGCCGGAAAGAAAGACTCCGGGCCTGCGCCTCCCGCATAATATCGGTGTGAGCCGAGACCTTCTGGAGACTTTTCCGAACCCAGCGCCCGAGCGAGACTATGTGATCGAGCATGTTTCCCCGGAGTTTACAAGCGTCTGTCCCAAGACCGGACAGCCGGATTTTGCGACGATTGCGTTTCGCTATATTCCGGATCAACTGTGTGTCGAGCTTAAGTCGCTGAAGCTCTATTACGTTTCTTATCGCAACGAGGGGATTTTTTACGAGGCTGTGATCAATCGGATCCTCGACGACTTGGTCGCTACGTTGTCGCCGCGATATGCCTCGGTCGAGGGTGAGTTTGCGGTTCGAGGTGGGCTCTCGTCGACCGTGACCGCGGAGTATCGCCAAGAGTAAATGGAGAGGTCGCACGCCGAACGGGTTTTGGAGCTGCCGCGTCTTTTGGAACGCGTGGCGGACCGCTGCGAAACTGAGTTCGGCGCCGACGTTGTCCGCGCGTTGTCGCCCAGTTTCGATCGTACGATAATCGAACAGCGCATTGCGAGAACGGCCGAGGCTCTCACTCTGGTGATGGCTGCGCAAATTCCGGTTTATGCCAACGCGCGCGACGTGCGGAATTTGATTCGCGATTCGGCTAAGGGGGCGATACTACCCGGCGAAACCCTGTTTCGAACATCAGAAACGCTTGGGGCTTTGGCGAGAGTGCGCCGATGGCTTCAATCAGAGAAGGACGACGTGCCGAATCTTTGGCGAATCGGAGAGGCGTTGCCTTTTCTCGCCGAACTGCAAAAACGGATAGAGGAGTCGATATCACCGGAAGGCGAAGTATTGGATGGTGCGAGCGCTGATTTAAAGGCGATTCGAGTCAAGAAGGCTACCCAGAATAAGAAAATTGTCGACCGCATCCAGTCGATGGTCTCTTCGATGAAGTCTTATTTGCAAGAGCCGTTATATACACAACGCTCCGGTAGATACGTATTGCCGGTAAAAGCCGGCTTCAAGGGCAAGGTCCCAGGGATTGTCCACGATTCGAGCGGCTCGGGGCAGACGCTTTTTATCGAGCCGCAAGCGGTTGTCGACGAAACGAACAAGCTGCGTGAAATCGAAGGAGCGGAACGCGAGGAAGTCGAGAAAGTGCTGCTCGCGCTTTCGAACGAGGTGGGCAAGCATGCCGACGATATCGCTTCAGGCATTGATTCGCTGGCAGAAATCGATGCCGTCTTGGCAGCGGCTAAGGACGCCGAGAAGACCGATGGCCATCCGCCTAAGCTCGTTTCAGACCCACTCATCAAAATTGAGCGTGGCCACCATCCGTTGCTCGATCGCGAAATTTCGGTGCCGTTGGATATCGGTGTCGGCGGGTCGATGCATTCGCTGCTTATTACCGGACCGAATACGGGTGGTAAGACAGTGTGCTTGAAGTTGCTCGGTATTTATGCACTTATGATTGGGTGCGGCTTTTTCCCTCCTGCGCGGCGCGTGGAGTACGGCGCTTTTACCGGCATTTGGGCCGATATCGGCGACGAACAGAGCCTGGAGCAGTCGCTGTCGACATTCAGCGGGCACTTAAAGAACGTCGCGCGTGCTTTAAAGGAGGCTGGCGCCGGGTCGCTTTGTTTATTCGACGAGATTGGCGCCGGAACCGACCCGGCAGAAGGAGCGGCGATCGCAAAAGCCGTCCTCGAAACACTGTCGGAAAGGGGTGCGGTAATCGCAGCAAGCACACATTACGGCGAGCTAAAGGAGTATGCGATCGAAAGCGACTATTTCCGAACCGCGGCCATGGAATTCGATTTAGCGACTTTGGGGCC
>JAICGT010000172.1 GCA_025922995.1 Fimbriimonadales bacterium | reverse complement strand
GCTTCGGCAACGGCCGTTGAAGAATTGCATCTTCGCGGCGGGAGAGACCACATCCGTGAGTCGAGCGTGCATGGCGCCCTTGCCCTGCTCTACAGAGAACTATCATGAAAAAAGCCTTTGATACAGGAGTAAAAAAGTGGCTTTTTTGTTTCACGCATCCCGACGACGAGATATCGATTATTGCGTGGATGAAGCACCTCGTCGACGCCGGGGCGGACGTTTACGCCGGGTGGAGCGTCAGCAATCCTGTACGAGAAAGGGAGGCAGTCGCGATGATGGAATCGATCGGAGTTAAGCGCGACAACCTGTTCTTTTTCGACATGCCCGACGGTGACGCGTGCGATCACTTCGAAAAGCTCGTGGAGTCTTGGGAGTGGGCGATCGAAGTCGCCGACCCTCGCCGGATCGTGGTCGGCGCATTCGAGTGCGGGCACATCGACCACGACACGACAAACGCGGCGGTGTACAGAGCGTCGAAGGGCCGGCTTCCGATGTTCGAGGTGCCGTTTTATCACACCTACCTAACAAGGATCCCGGTGATCAACCGCTTTGCCGACCCATTGGGCGAAGAGGTGTTGATCCTCAGCCCGGAGGACCGACGACTGAAGATAAGGGCGTCGAAAGCATATCCGAGCCAGAATATCGGCAGCCTCCTACGATGGTACACCCTGCTCGGAATCTGCAAGTTGTCGCCGCCCGGGCTTGCTCGCACGGAGCGAATGCGACTACAGACGCACTTCGACTACTCTATTCCCAACCTGCCCGATCCGCTCAGGACTCGCGTCGAGGCGTCCGCGAAGTTTCAGCGCTTCAAGAGGGCCGTGGTTAAGGAATGAGCCGACCAAAACACCCGCTTCTTGCTACCGTCGAAGACCTTTCCTGGATCGCAGGGCATTGGCAAGGAACCGTGGGCAATGACGAGGTGGAGGAAGTTTGGACGCGACCGAGCCATGGGAGCCTGCTTGGGATGTTTCGCTGGTTTCGAGCGGGCGAAATCCGCGTGATAGAGATCATCACGATTGCGAACTTCGAGGATGCCACGCGCATGAAGTTCAAGCATTTCGACGCCGCCCTCACATCGTGGGAAGCGCAGGACGAAACCACAGACTTCGTGCTAGTAGATGCGAAGCCCAACCTCGCCGTTTTCCTGCAGGATGGAAGAGCGCAGTGGATTGTCTACGAGCGAACCGGCGAAAAACTGACCGTCCGCTTCGAAGCCGAGGAAGGCCCGCCTAGCGTAAAGGCCCCCTTCGAATATAACCTTCTGAGGCCCGCCACGTCATAATAAACGACATGCTTGCACTCATCGCCGCCGCCGTTCTTGCTCCCCAGGCAGCCTATGCGCCGACTGGTCCTGTGATCGAGGTTGTGATGGCAAACAACGGTTCGTTCGAGATCACTACGGACCCGAAACGCTCGCCAAAGACGGTTGCGCATATCACGAAGCTCGTCAAAGACGGATTCTACGACAGCCAGCGGGTTCACCGCGTGGAGAGTTGGGTGACGCAATGGGGCGCGCCGGCGAGCAAGACCAAGCCGATGAGCGATCCCGACGTACTTGGCGGGGGTAGCGGGAAGCAGATGCCGTTCGAAAAGGCGGACGTCGACTTCACACGTGGTGTGGTCGGCATTGCCAGCACGGGCCTTCAGGTCGGCGGTGACTCGCAGATATTCATCTTGAAGCAAGATACGCTTCGCTTGTACGGCAGCTACGCCGTCCTCGGCAAGGTCACCAAGGGAATGGACGTCGTCGGCCGCATCCAAAAGGGTGACCGCATCGCCAAGATGTCGATGAAGAAGCCCTAAAAGTCAGATCGGAGCCCAACCGCAGCCAGGCTCCTTGGAGGATCTGTATTCAG
The DNA here is from genome assembly GCA_025922995.1 of Fimbriimonadales bacterium. Taxonomy (GTDB): domain Bacteria; phylum Armatimonadota; class Fimbriimonadia; order Fimbriimonadales; family ATM1; genus JACDEQ01. The sequence continues at coordinate 2,097 of JAICGT010000172.1, read as the reverse complement.
GTTTCTAAGCGTGGGCCGCAGTAGCCCTACAATGTTAACTTGTCGCCTAACCTTCGTGGTGTGACGCCCTTAAGTAAGTTTTGCAATCCGGAATCGTGAATGGGTCCCTGGGGTCGTAAGTGTCCACCTCGTACCCGCGAACGACCGCAGCCACGGCGAGCCAAGCCTCGACCCACTCTTTGTCTTTACACGTCTCGCAGCATGCGATGTGCACGAAGTCCATCGGAGGCTTTGCTCGTTCGATCCTGAGTTGCGCCAGGGCTCGCACGTCTTCCGTTTCCAGCGCAGCCCCGCGGTTTGGTTTTAGCCAAACTTTGCCGGCGTTGCCGTGGCCGTAAATAATGGCCGCGTCGGCTCCGGCAAGAGATTCGATAGCCTCGGTCGCAGTCGGAGTCAGCAGCGTTCTGGGTTCATAGCTTGAGTTCTCGATCAGTCTGGCAACGTAAAAGAACGGCCAATAGAACTTGATCGCGCCATACGCACCCTCGGTATCGCCGCGGATAAACAAAAGCTCGCCCTTCGTCACGGCAGCAATGCCACCCCCCAAACCGAATTCGAATCTTCCCCTTCGAGGATCACGTTTAGCCCTGTCGCCGGAACGGCTCCCGACCCCTTCCTGCAGTAGCCGTAAGTGGCGCCCGCCCTCACGATTGTGGCCATGGACTCGGCGTCCGAAACCACCGGCACACATGCCTCACCTAACCTCCTAACGAAATGCGCGGGCGAACGCTCCGTCTTATAGAAGCCCTTGTCCACGATGACCTTTTCGCAGCCCAGGCCGATGATGAGTTCGGCAGTATGCACCGTCTCGAGCCCGCCTCCGTACCAGATCGGCACTTCGAGTCCCAACAGTTCGTGTAGCGAACCCACGTTTTGCGGCGCGCCGATGCTATCTGCCTCGCGATCCCACGCCACGATGCCGTTGACCCCTTCCCAACTCTTGGCCTGCACGAGGGCATCCTCCGAATCCAAATAAACCACTCCGAAACGGAGCGTCACCCGGCGCGGCCCTTTACGCGGCTTTCGATACGATGCACGGCCCTTCGAAGAGCACGCCCGAACGACATGAAGATGGACTCTGCGATGTGGTGGTTGTTCTTACCGGAGATCATTTGCACGTGAATCGTCACGGCGGCATGGTTCGCAACGGCGCGAAAAAACTCCTCGACGGCCTCCGTACTCAGGTCGCCGATGCTGCCCGCCGTGAAGTTTGCGTCGTATGCCAGATACGGACGCCCCGAGATGTCGATCGAGACGCGCGCAAGCGCTTCGTCGAGCGGCGCATATTCGGTGCCGAAACGGTCGATGCCCTCACCGTCTCCGAGTGCCTGGTGTATCGCCTGGCCAAGGCAGATTCCGACGTCCTCGATCGTATGGTGCTCGTCGACGTGCAATCCCCCGTCGATCGACACCCCCAAATCCAGACAGCCGTGGAACGCAAAGATTCCCAGAAGGTGGTCGAAGTAGTTGACGCCGGTCTCCGCTGTTGCTTGCTTCTCTCCGTCGAGGTCGAGCACGACGCGCACGGTAGTTCCCCGCGTCTCGCGTTCGACTTCGGCGTAGCGCACGCCGGGCGCGTCTTTGCTCACTCCTCAGAGTGTACCGGTTCGCTTTAGGGTCGTTGCGCCCGCATAATAGCGCCCATGAGCCGGCCCACTCGAATATTCATCGCCGTCTGCGTATTGGCGGCTATTGCGGCGATGGGCATCCGCAGGCTCCTCGAAGAACGCGCAGGGCTCGCGACCGCTCCGGAGGTTGGGACGATCCGAGTGGCGAGTTGGAACACGGGTTGGCTGCTCGAAGCCACCGACGCCGAACGACTGCGCAACATTAACTCCGTTGTCAGGAGTTTGCAGCCCCATATCCTCGGGCTACAAGAGATCGAAAGCCGCGCTGCTTTGCGCAGGGTTCTTCCCGCGGAATACGAAATTGCCATGGTTGACGACCCCGAAGAGGACCAGGAGTTGGCGCTCGCCGTTCGCAAGCCGGCGACCGTTGTCGGCAAGGCGCAGATGTTATTTGCGGACGCAAAACACGACTACGCTTTTCCGAGTCGCCGAGATCTCCTAAAAGTGCATATCCGCTTGCCGGACGGGC
>JAICGT010000171.1 GCA_025922995.1 Fimbriimonadales bacterium | reverse complement strand
TCGGCTTAAATCTGTTGGAGCCGCGACTCGCGCCGATGTTTGATTCGAAATGTCTTCTGTCAAAACCGTAGTTTGCACATCCGGAGGGGGCTCGAGAGGGGCGTTCCAGGGCGGAGCCATCGATGCGCTGACCGAGCGCGGGATCGTTATCGACGGGTTCGTGGGTGTTTCGACGGGGAGCATCCAAGCGGGATTCATGAGCCAGGCAGAGCCTGACGATATCGATGACCAAGCGGTGTACGTCGAGAAGCTCAAGCAACTGTGGTTCGGCTTGAAAAGGCTCGACGTGTACGACAAGCTCAGCATCTTCGAAGCCATTGCGATCTTTTTCAAGCGACGGTCGCACCTGTACGACTTCAAGTTAGGAACGCTGCTTGCCGATGCGATCACGTCGACGCCGAAACGACCGTTGCGGTTGGGGATCGTCGACCTCAAGAGCGGCGAGTTCGTCGAATCGGACCCTAAGTCGGCAGAAACACTTCGGGAGAGCATTGTGGCGAGCAGTTCGATCCCGGTTGCCTTCCCTCCCGTCGGCACTCTGGTCGACGGCGGCGTTCGGGATGTGGCGCCCGTGGACACGGGGTTCAGGCTTGCGCGCGAAATGGGGGTCGACGACGGGGCGGACCTTCGTATGTACATCGTTCTGGCGTCACCCGCTCAGATCCTGCCCGACAACGGCGAGTTTCGCAGCATCGACCGGGTCGGGCTACGGTCGCTGGAGTTGCTGCAGGCGGAGAACTATCTGTGGGACCTGAGGCACGCGATCGAATTGAACGAGCTGATCCCGTTCTTCAAGGGTCGGCCCATCGAGGAGTGGCCCAAGATCTTGCTGGCGGGGTCGAAGCCAAAGCTGCATGTCAGGCCGATCTTGATCGACCCTGACCCGACGTATCCCATGTACAACTCGTTGGAGTTCGACTCGAATGCCATCCGACGGTTTTGGGAGCACGGGCGGCAGCGAGTGTTCGCAAAGCTGGACGCCGAGGCGCAACGCGGCCCCGCTGAAGCGTGAGTCTGTAGGCGGCTACTCGTAAGTCGGTTTGACGAGCCAGGCTTTAGGGATCGGCTTGGCGCCCGAGGCAACGGCCACGAACTCCGGGCTCTTCATGACTTTGGTGGAGACCACGAGGCGGACTTTGCCGTGCGGCGTCTGGATGGTTACGGTCTGGAGGTTGGGGTACTGGACACGGTTTTTCCTGGGCGCGCGGAACTTCCACGGGCCGGAGTGCCGGTGCCGAATATGTCGGGCCTTGTTGCCCTTTTTGCCACTGACCTGACAGATTTTTGCCATAATAGGGGTAACTCCCAGAACGGAAAGAGGAGTATACCACGTCAGTTAGAACGCCGAATGCGAGCGATTCCCGCTAGAGGGCCGGGGAATCGACTGCGGTAGCACTCGTGCGGCTCTCTAGGAGTTCCCCAAGAAAAAATGAACAAGTCTATATACAAGCGCGCCGTCCTCGGCGCAGCAATGATTGCGGCCGTTTTGCCGTTCGCCGCGGCGAATGCGGATGAGAGCAATGCGATGATTTGCCGCGTTATCGGCAACATGAGCATCGTCTTCAAAGCGGAGACGTCGGAACGAGAGATTCAGCAGGTCTTGAACCAGGCCGCGCCGTATGCCTTCGAAGAAGGCGACTATCAACCCGGCGCCCGCTGGTCGTCTACGTCCTACGGTTCGACCGGCAGTATCGGAAATCCGGCAAGGCTGGGCTACAGCTACGTTCCCGATGGAGTTTTCGTGCCGAACGCAAGCCTCGGCTCGGGGCCTAACTCGTTGTTCGCCCGAATGAACGCGCTATTCGGTGGGAACACCGCGCTCTGGCAGTCGAAGGTCGGCCAGGCTTTCGAACGCTGGGGGCAACTGTCCGGTTTGATTTACGCGCAGACGAGTGACGACGGTGCGAGCCTTCATAGCGCTCCCGGAGCCCAGAATGTGCGGGGTGACGTACGAATCAGCATGATCACTTTGACGAACGGCAACGTGATCGCCTACAACTTTTTCCCTAATAACGGGGACATGGTCATGAACCGAAGCTATAACTGGAACAATGCGAACCAGGATTACCGGTTTATTCGCAACGTAATCGGCCATGAGCATGGGCACGGCATAGGTCTCAATCACGTCGGGCCGGTTAATAATTCGAAACTCCTCGAGCCGTTCCTGAGCACTGCCTTCGACGGCCCGCAAAGCGACGACATACAGGGGGCCCAGTACCTGTATGGCGACGTGTACGAGAACAACGACAACAACGCTCAAAAGTCCGACCTTGGCTCGGTAAGCAATGGCCAGCTAATCGATTATCTCGCCATCGAACGGAATTCCGACACAGATTGGTTCCGCGTGGCGATTCCGCCGGGCAACTCCCTGGGAGTTACGATTACCCCGGTCGGCCATACCTACCTTCAAGGGCCGGAAGGCGGACCCTACAATTCACGAAACAGCCTGCGGATTCACGACCTCCGGCTGACCATTTACCAGATGGACGGAACAACCTTGATTCAGACGGTTAACGCGAACGGCCTCGGGCTTGGCGAGACAATCTCTGGGATCGCGCGCCCGTCGAGTGGAGAGGTTACCGTGAAGGTCGACTCGATCACCGTAAGCGGTGACATTCAGCGCTACCGGATGAACTTCAACCTCGCTGCTGCGAACGTGGTGGTCGTGCCCGACTTGTTCACGTTGACGCGTGGATCGGTCTTCTCGGGCAACCTCGCTTCGCTTAGTGCGAGCGACAACAGCAGGCTGGTGCTGCGACCCGGAGTCACTTTGTCCCAGAGTCAGGCGCCGATCGTGTACGTCGTCGAGGCGGACAGCCCCGAGTTGAACCCTTCACACCTGACCTTCGGAATCGAGGGCTCGATGTCGGCCTCGACCGGACAGCGGGTTATCGAACTGTATAACTTCGATACGAGCGCATACGAGACGGTCTCGACGGCTGCCATGAACACGACCGAGGCGTTGACGGAGATCGACATCGCGACGAATCCGGGGCGCTTCATAGCCGGAGACGGGACGGTTCGCGCGCGGATCAGCCATCGGGTCACCGGACCCGTGCTGTCGTTCCCGTGGTCGTCGTCGACTGACCACATCTACTGGGAGTTGACTCCGTAGTCTGGCTCCGTCTGTCAACCTAGAAGCTAGGCCGAGTGCATCGGCCTAGCTTTTTTTGCAAGCAGGGATATAATGTTAGTTGTCGAATCTGGCAATAGGCAGACGCCTCGGAGGAACCTCATGACAAACAAAAAACTGGGCGGTACCATCCGCATCCTTACACTTTATGGAGCCTTGTCTGCGTTCGCAGCAATGGCACCCGCGAGAGACGCACGCGTTGGCACGTGTGTGACAACAGATAGCATGTCGGTCGTCTTTGCGGCGGGCACGCCGCGTACTGAGATCGACAGAGTTATGAACAATGTTCGTAGGATCGAACGATCGAGACGAACTTCGGCCAACAGCTTGGACTACCAGGCAATTGGAAGGTGGACCCTCACGATGTTCGGCAACACGGGTTCGATTGGGACGTCAGCTCGCTTTGGCTACAGCTTCGTGCCCGATGGGACGTTCGTGCCTGACACCGGCCTCGGCGAAGGACCCAGCCAACTTTTCGGAACGTTCACGTCGCAGTTTGGGACTCAGGCCCTTTGGCAGCAGAAGTTTCGCCAGATGTTCGACGGCTGGAGCAACATAAGCGGAATCGTTTATACACAGGTACCGGACGACGGCGCCCCGTTGCACTTTTTCCCTGGCCAAGTCGGCGGCAGGGGTGATCTGCGCATCGCCTGCATTTCGTTGACGGAACCGTTTGTTCTTGCGTACAACTTCTTCCCCAACGTCGGCGATATGGTCATCAACGCGGACTTCAACTGGGCAGCCCCAGCTCAGGACTACAGATTCTTGCGCAACGTCCTTGGCCATGAGCATGGTCCAACCCGTGTCGAGCGCCGCGTAGAAATCGTCGTGGCCGCAATG
>JAICGT010000170.1 GCA_025922995.1 Fimbriimonadales bacterium | reverse complement strand
TCGACGCCGACGAGCTTCAGCGACGGCTTGGGGCCCTTCTCTGCCCAGCCTTTCGTGAGCTCATGCAACTGCTCGAACTCGTCGGGTGACATCAATTCGGTGCCGCAATCGGTGTAGATCGTGATCGTCACCGGCTTCGACCAATCTTCCGCGCGACGGTCGATTTCTTGCAGCAGCTTGAAGATGTTCGTTCCCTTCGCTCCTGCGCTGCGGTCGAAGGTCGACTTCAGCAGTCGCGCGGCTTCCTCGTCATTGGGGAAAGCACCGCCTTGATACGCTTCCTGCGGAACGATGTCGAAGCGGTAGACCACGACCCGCGACCCTCGAGGGCTGCTCATCACGTCGTGCAGGCCGCGGTTGAAGTACTGCTCGTGTGCGTCCTTTGCCGAACCCGACGTATCGAACGCGAAGACCTGCGTGCCCGCCTCCATACCGGCGACGGAAGTTCCGCAGCCGGTTGCAAGGATGCCGAACGCTGCCAGCGCGATGATGCTAAGCGGTTTCACGGTCTTCTCCCGGGAATGCGACTTCGCTTCCCTTGCTCGCTCGCTCGTAGCCGCGGCTGATCTTGAACGACGTCAGCCGCTTCTCGACGTCGGCGATTTGCACGTTGAGCGCGTGCACCTGGCCGACGTAGCTGAGCAGCGCTTCGTAGTCTGGAGCCGACTTATAGTGCTCGAACTCGCGGCGCTCCGCGGCGTGATCCTCTCGTCGGCGAACACACTCGGCTTCGTACTCGCGCATGCGCAGGGCGTGCGCCTCTTGCTTTGCAAGCATGTCGGCTTCGAACTGTCGCTGAAGGAGCTCCAACTGCTTAGCGGCGGATTCTTGGCGAATGCGAAGGCCCTCGTCGACGACGCGACGATGCTCTGCCCTGATCTCGTCCGCTCGCAACCGCTCGTCCTCGGCGGTCATCGTTCGCACGCCGCGGCCGTAGCCCTTGAATGCCGAGAAGAGGAGAATTGGAGTCGAGATTGCCGCGGCGATAAGCAGCGCGATCCAGAACGACAACGCGTCTTCCGCTCGGAACGACACCCGCCGACTGTACGTGACCAAAGCGTTTGCCCCGAGGGAAGCCTCTGCGGCACAGAACAGGAAGGTCAGGGTTGTGAAGAGAGCAAGCAGGCTTTTCGTCGGCGATGCTCGACGAACCGCACGGCCGTACTCCTCCCACATCTTGTGCAGGAAAAGTTTGAGCGCGACGATGACGCCCGCGCCCATCGTAAGGAACAAGCCGAGAAGCGCCGGCTGCTGGTCGATAGGCAATCCCGTGATTTTGCCGAGACCGTAGCCGATGAACGCGCCGACGAGCAAAGCGATTGCCCATTCAGGAATCGACCGATACCACTTTTCATTTTCGGCGCTGGGCAGCTGCGGGTCGGTTTGAATGCGTTTTTTGAACTCTGTCGAAGCTTCCTGCTCTGCCAACTCGACCTTTCGGGCGGCAGCCTGGAACTGCGACTGATCGAGCACCAGCGGCGGAGGCGGCTCGGGCATCTCCGGCTCCTTGAGTCCTGAGACCATGCGGATGTACTCGTTGGTATCGGCGTTGTAGACGAAACCGAGGTTGCCGGCGTGGGTCGCTGCGTTTCGCATGGCCGCGTCGCGCTCGTCGCAAAGCGTGTGGAGGCGTTCCTGCAGGCGCAGCACGTCCGCCCGCGTCTCCTGATCCATATTCGCCAAATTCTGTTTCTTAAGTTCGTATTGCTGCCCGGGGGAGGGCGTTCCGTTGTTGATTGCCATCTGCGGTTAACTCCTTAATCCGGAGGATCGAGGAGGATACGCAGACAGCGATTGGGGGGTTGCGCCGCAGCGAAGGGGCGCCTGATTCCAGCAATACGGAATGGTGGGCGGTACTGGACTTGAACCAGTGACCCCTACAGTGTCATTGTAGTGCTCTGCCAGCTGAGCTAACCGCCCGAGGACACGGGATTGTACCCGCCAGGCGGTAGAATTCAGCCTCGCGCATGAACGGCCAACCCAAAGTCCCGGTGCCCACTTTGGCGCGTCTGGCTACCTATTACAGCCTGCTACGGGAAGCCGAAGAGGCCGGCGTGGAAACCCTCAACAGCGCGCGCATCGAGGGGCTCAGCGGGATTGCAGCGACGCAGATTCGAAAGGACCTCAGTCGATTCGGCGAGCTCGGCAAGCCAGGCGTCGGTTACAACGTGTCGGAGCTTCGCGAGCATATCGGCAAGATTCTCAAGCTGGACCGTGTGCAGCACGTCGTCATCATCGGGGCGGGACGCCTCGGACAGGCGCTTGCGGCGTATCCGGGGCTCGCCGACTACAGCTTCGAGGTCGTTGGGCTGTTCGACTCCGACGCCAAGAAGATCGGCAAGACGCTCAGCGGTCATCTAGTTCGCGATGTGGCTACGCTGTCCAAATCCCTTCCAGGCCTGGGAGCGCGAATCGTCGCAATTGCGGTGCCGGCCTCCTCCGCACAAGGGGCTGCCGACGCAGCGTTTGCCGGCGGAGCGCGGTGGCTGCTCAACTTTTCGCCGACGCATATTAAGTCGCCCGCCGATTGCTTGGTAAGGGATGTTTCCTTTACTCAAGAGTTTGCAGTGCTCGCACACTACAGCGAGGACAAATGAATCGGCTCGAGTGCGACTTTCTCGTGATCGGCAGCGGGATCGCCGGCCTCACGTTTGCGTTGAAGTGCGCGCCGTTCGGGAAGGTCATTGTCGTCACCAAAGCCGAACTTGCAGACACCAATACGAGCCACGCACAGGGCGGCATGGCCGCGGCAGTCGGTGCCGGCGACTCGCTGGAGCTGCACGTTCAAGACACGCTGACCGCCGGCGCCGGACTGTGCGACGAGAAGGCTGTTAGGTTTCTCGTGGGCAACGCGGCGGCGCGGCTGAAGTGGCTCGAAGAGATCGGGACGCAATTCGACAAAGACGACTTGGACGCGCTGAGCCTCGGCCTGGAAGGCGGGCACAGCCGCAAGCGGATCGTGCGACGAGCAGACCAAACGGGCTGGGAAATCGAGCGTGCGCTTACGGTCGCTGTTCGAGACGAGACGAACATTCGAGTTGTTGAATACGGGTTCGCCGAGGCGCTGCTGATGAGCGGCGGAGAGTGCTGCGGCGCGCTGGTTCATGTGCGAGGAGGATCAACGGCTTCGATTTCGGCGCGGGCGACGTGTTTGGCGACGGGCAGTTGCTGCAGAGTTTATCGATTTACGACAAACCCGATGATTGCGACTGGAGACGGTATCGGACTTGCTTCGGGTGTCGGAGCAAAATTCGAAAACATGGAATTCATTCAATTCCACCCGACGACTCTGTATCACCGCGAAAAGCGAGGATTTCTAATCACAGAAGCCGCGCGTGGAGAGGGTGCGATTTTGCGAACCATTAATGGCCGGCGATTTATGTTCGACTACGATTCCCGAGGCGAGCTTGCGCCCCGTGATATTGTCGCGCGTGCCATTCACGCGGAGTCGCTTAAGTCCGGTGTGCCCTTTGTGCATTTGGATATGACGCATATCGCTGCCGAAAAAATAAGGAAAGAGTTTCCGTTTATTGCCGAAACATTGATGGGGTTCGGGATCGATGTGCAGCGCGACCCGATCCCTGTCGTTCCAGCGGCCCACTATCAGTGCGGTGGAATCAAGACGGACTTAAATGGACGCACGAGCGTAGATCGCCTTTACGCCGCCGGAGAAGTTACATGTACCGGTGTCCACGGCGCAAACCGGCTGGCGAGCAACAGCCTTTTGGAAGCAGTTGTTTTCGGATGGAGCGCGGCAGAACATGCGGTCGGAGTCGACGCAGGAGCCGGAGAAGGCAACCCGGCCCACTCTGCCATTCCGATTGTGAGCAGGAATCAGGTCGACGGCGTCGCGCGGCGATTGCGCAGAACAATGTGGGAGAACGTCGGAATAGTTCGCAGAAATCGTGGCTTGCAAATTGCAAAAGACGACGTCGAGGAAATGATTTCGGAAATCGAGCCGTCGGATGAGTTTTATGTAGCCGGCGCGGAGGTCG